>NZ_JBFHGD010000233.1:0-4823 GCF_041583255.1 Trichloromonas sp.
ATTTTCGACCGATTCATCGCCGAATTTCCTGAACGCAAGCACCTCTTCATGCTCGACACCGAGAACATTTCCTATTCCATGTGGTTCACGCTGATCTTTATTTCGATGATGGCGTTCATGTTCCTGCCTCGCCAGTTTCACATCATGGTCATCGAAAATTCGAACGAGGACCACATCAAAAGCGCCATGTGGCGTTTCCCGGCCTACATGTTCCTGATGAACCTGTTCGTCATCCCCATCGCCCTGGGCGGCTTGATCCTGAACGGCGGAGACGTCTCGCACGCCGACTATTTCGTCATGGAAATCCCCCACCGCGCCGGGCATCCCTGGCTTTCCCTGCTGGTTTTCATCGGCGGTTTCTCGGCTTCTGCAGGAATGGTCATGGTTTCGTCGGTCGCCCTGTCGACCATGATTCTCAACCACCTGATCATGCCCTTTATCCTCAGATTTAAAATCCGCACGTCGGATATTTCGGACATCCTGATCCACCTGAAACGGATCGGCATCATCGCGGTCATCTTTCTCGGTTACTTTTTCTACCTGGTCATCGGCGATTCCTACGCCCTGGTCAATATCGGGCTGATCTCGTTTCTGGCGGCCACCCAGTTCGCCCCGGCCGTGATCGGCGGGCTCTACTGGAAAAGGGCAACCCTGCGGGGGGCCACCACCGGGCTGGTGTTCGGCTTCATCATCTGGTTCTACACCCTGTTGGTCCCTTCGTTTGTCCGGTCGGGCTGGCTTGATTCGACCATCATTGATCGGGGCCTGTACGGATTCGATTTTCTGCGACCGCTGGCCCTGTTCGGTTTTGACGGGTTCGACATGTGGACCCACGCCCTGTTCTGGACCATGTTTTTCAACCTCGGGGCTTTTTTGGCCATCTCCCTCTTCAGCCGCCCCGGCGAGAGCGAGATGGAACAGGCCGTCAAGTTCGTCGACGCCCTGCAACCGAAGACGGAACCCCAGCAACGCAAGCGCATCAGCAAGGCCCCGACGATAGTCGAGTTCGTCGACCTGATGTCCAAGTTCATCGGAGAAAAACAGGCCCACACCGCTATTACTGAATATATCGGCGACCGCGAAATCGATGAAAAGGGGAGCCTTTCCGAGTATGACATCCCCAACCTGAAACGGTTCACAGAACGGACGCTGGCCGGATCGGTCGGAGCAGCGCCTGCCCGCATCATCATCGAGAACTACCTTGAAACCCGGGGCAGCCGAATGGAAGACGTCTTCGACATTTTCGGCACCGTCACCCTCAGTCGAACCGCCAGCCGGGAGCAACTCAGCGTCCTTTACGAAGCGGCCCAGGTCGCCGCCAGCAGTTCAGACGTCCAGACCATTTTCGACAACATCCTTGAACTGCTGCAGCAGCAGTTCAAATTCGACCTTTGCGTCATCCGCCTGCTCGATGAGAGCAAGATGACCCTGACGGTTCGCAGCCAGCAGGGAATGAGCTCGGAGCACCTGGGCGAATCCGAACGGGACCTCAATACGGACACCTATATCGGTACGACTTTCCTGACCAACTCGGTCACCGTGGTCAACGATACCGATTTCCTCGAAAAACCGGTCACCGCGCAGGTCATTCACCGCGAAGGGATCCTGTCCTTCGCCCACGCCCCGATTACCATCGAGGGGCAGCCGATCGGGGTCCTTTCGGCCTTCAGCAAATCGGCCAAAGGGATATTCACCAGCGAATTCACCGAACTTTTTAAAAGCCTGGCCGGGCAGGTCGGGGTAGCCTGGCGCAACGCCTGCCAGACGGAAGAACTTATTTCCGCCAAGGAACATGAGCGGGAAATGCAGATTGCCAAAGCTATCCAGCTGAGCCTGCTGCCCAGGGCCATCCCCGACATCCAGGGCATCAGCCTGGCCGGGATCTGTGTCCCGGCCCGCCAGGTGGGAGGTGATTACTACGATTTCCTGCCCCAGGGCGAAGACACCCTCGACCTGGTGATTGCCGATGTGTCCGGGCACAACATCGGTGCCGCCCTGATGATGGCGGAAACCCGAACATTCATCCAGGCCAAGGCTCAAAGCCTGCCGAGCGCCAGTTCCGTGATGAGTTCCCTCAACGAATTCTTCTATCAGGACCTGACCAACGCCGAACTCTTCATCACCATGTTTTATCTCAAGTACCACGCGGCGACGCGCCAGATTTCCTATGCCAGCGCCGGCCACAACCCGCCGCTGATCTGGCGGTGCGGCACCAAGGCCTGTGAGCGCCTCGATGCCGAAGGCTTGATCCTGGGGATAAAAACCGATGTCACCTTTGAAGAAAAACAGGTCAAGTTGCAGTCCGGCGACATCCTGCTCCTCTACACAGACGGCATCACCGAGGCGGAAAACCGTGAAGGCGGATTTTTCGGCGAGGAGCGCCTCTGCGCTATCCTGAATGAAAACAACCACCTGCCACCGCAGGAAATTATCAACACCCTGCTCGACCAGGTTCGCATTTTTTCCGGACAGCAGAATTTCAAGGACGATGTTTCCCTGGTGGTCATGAAAATAGAGTAGCAAGCAGCTCCAGAGCACAGAATCATGGCGCGGGGCTGTGGAACATGTTAAAATATCTCTATTTAAAGAACCGTCACACAAAAGACGGTTGGCGTTTCAGCGGCGCCGGACCTTGCGGCACGCCAATGAGGCCGCTGTTCCAATCCATTTGCGCGAGTAACCGTTATTGATCAATATCCTGGGAGGTACGTGAAATGATCCTTAAAATTGAAGAAAAGGGAGCGGCCGTTCTCATTGAAGTCAAGGAAGAGCGCCTGGATGCCCACAACAGCGGCGAATTAAAAACCCAGATGCTGGCCCTGTTTGAGGAGGGGAAAAACGATATCATCGTCGACCTGCACGATGTGCGCTTCGTCGATTCTTCAGGCCTGGGCGCGCTGGTTTCCGGCTTCAAGAATGCCAGTGCCCGCAACGGCAACCTTAAACTCTGCGGACTGCAGCCCCAGGTCAAATCGATGTTCGAGCTGACCAGGCTGCACCGGGTGTTTGAAATATTTCCCGATTCGGCAGAAGCGCTGGCCAGTTTCTGAGCAACTGGTTGTGCAAGGGGCAGGGTCAGTAGCCGCCTGCCCCCTGCACAACCGGACCTCTCGCAATTGAGGGATTTATGAACGAAAAAATCGAGGTGGACATCAAAGTCCCGAACCAGACTCGCTACCTGGGGCTGATCGGTAAAATCGGCGAAGACATCGCGCGGACCCTGAAAAAATACAAAGGCGACCGCGAAGAACTCGCGTATCACCTCAACCTGGTGTTGACCGAAGCCATGGCCAATGCCATCCGGCATGCCAATGAAGGAGACCCGGAAAAGGAAGTCCACATCAGCATCACCATCCTGGACCGTATTCTCAACATCAAGGTGTATGACCAGGGACAGGGCTTTGACGTCAACTCACTCCCCGCCCCCAACTTCAGGAACCTGGACGAGCACGGGCGCGGCATCTATATTATCCGCACCCTGATGGATCGCGTCACTTACCAGAAGCACACCCATGGGCATGTCCTGGAGATGGAAAAATCCCTGAGCTGACCCCCGTCCGACCAGTGCCCTCCCCCTCCCCGCCGCAACAGTAACAGGGACGCCGGATCCAGCCCCGTTCAATCCTGACCCAGAACCAATCCTAGCAACTGAGCATGCTCATGCAGTTCGATATCGGCCCCAAGACTGTTTTTGTATGAGGCAAAGCAGACGCCGGCAGCGGCGGCGGCATCCCGGTCCAGCTCGGAATCGCCAATGAACAGCAACTCTTCAGGGGCATGGCCCAACTGCTCGGCGGCCAAGACCAGCATGTCAGGGTAAGGCTTCGGCCGTGCGACATCACGGCTGGTGACGACGACCTTGAAGTAGTTCGCCAGATTGAAATGGCTGAGAATTTCCGGCATGCTGACGCCGCGGTTGGTGGCCACGGCCAAAGGCAACACCCGCGCCAGGACGGCCAGGGTTTCGACCATCCCTGGTTCAGGATTCATGTACGGAATAAATTGCCGATAATCGACCGTAGCAGCAAAAGAGAGGGCGGCTTCAACCCGCTCGGGCCCGAGCAGGAGTTCAAAAACTCTTGGGCTTGCCGCCGTATGACAGAGGTGGGCCCGTTCCGTCTGTTCGGGCAGAACCGGAGGTTCGCCGAAGTGCTGCTGCACCCGGTTGTAATAGGCAAGATTTGCTTGACGGCTTTCAAACAGCACACCATCGCAATCGTAAATTACAGCTCTGAACCGACTCATACCCGCCTTCCCTTGCCGTGGCAAAAAAACAAACCGCCAAGTCCGATCAGAACCATCGGCATCGACAGCAGTTGCCCCATTGTCGCCCCCCCCCAGAGAAATCCCAGATGGACATCGGGCTGGCGAAAAAACTCGATGCAAAAGCGAATTACGCCGTAACCGAGGAAGAAGGAAAAAAACACGACCCCCTCGGCGGGTTTGCGTCGATGCAAAAAGTACAACAGCAGAAACAGGACCGGGCCCTCGAAAAAGGCTTCGTAAAGCTGGCTTGGATGCCGCGGCTCAAGCCCTGCACCAGGAAATATCAGCCCCCAGGAACTGTCGGTCACGCGCCCCCAGAGTTCGCCGTTGATAAAATTTCCCAGACGTCCGAGGCCCAGCCCAACCGTCGCGGCAGCCGTCAGGATATCCCCGACCAACAGGACAGGCAGTTTGTTCCGGATGCAGAAAACAAGGGTGGAAACCACCACCCCGATCAGCCCGCCGTGAAAACTCATCCCCCCTTCCCAAACGGCAAAGACTTCCAGGGGGTGACTGGAATAATAGGAGAAATTATAAAACAGGGTGTACCCCAGGCG
>NZ_JBFHGD010000234.1:0-4772 GCF_041583255.1 Trichloromonas sp.
ACCTTTGCCTTCCATGATCTTCTCAACGACGATGGAGCCTTCGAGACCAGCGTTAGCAGCGATCTGGCGAAGGGGTTCTTCGACAGCCGCGCGGGTAGCGTGCAGGGCGTCTTCGACGCGGGCTTTCTTTTCTTTCATCTCGGTTTCGGTGGCTGCGCCAACCTTGACCACGGCAACGCCGCCGACCAGCTTGGCGAGGCGCTCCTGGAGCTTCTCTTTGTCGTAGTCGCTGCTGGTCTCTTCGATCTGGGCGCGGATCACCTTGACGCGGTTCTGGATGTCGGCTTCAGCACCGGCGCCGTCGATGATGGTGGTGTTGTCCTTGTCGATGACGACGCGCTTGGCGCTCCCGAGCAGGTCAAGGGTAGCGTTCTCCAGCTTGTGGCCCATGTCTTCAGAGATCACGGTGCCGCCGGTCAGGATGGCGATGTCCTCGAGCATGGCCTTGCGGCGGTCGCCGAAGCCCGGGGCCTTGACGGCGCAGATGTTCAGGGTGCCGCGCAGCTTGTTGACGACCAGGGTCGCCAGCGCTTCGCCATCAACGTCTTCAGCAATGATCAGCAGCTGACGGCCCTGCTTGGCGACCGGCTCGAGAATCGGCAGCAGGTCGCGCATGGTGCTGATCTTCTTTTCGTAGATCAGGACCAGGGCATCTTCCATGGTCGATTCCATGCGCTCCGGATCGGAGACGAAGTAGGGGGAGAGGTAGCCGCGGTCGAACTGCATCCCTTCGACGGTCTCGAGGGTGGTTTCCATCGCCTTGGCTTCTTCTACGGTGATGACCCCTTCCTTGCCGACTTTCTCCATCGCCTCGGCGATGATATTGCCGATGGTGGAGTCGCTGTTGGCCGAGATGGTGCCGACCTGGGCGATTTCCTTGTGATCCTTGATCGGCTTGGAGAGTTCTTTCAGGCTGGCTACGGCTGCCTCGACGGCCTTGTCGATGCCGCGCTTGATTTCCATCGGGTTGTGGCCGGCAGAAACCAGCTTGACGCCTTCGCGGTAGATGGCCTGGGCCAGCACGGTGGCGGTGGTGGTGCCGTCGCCGGCAACGTCCGAGGTCTTCGAAGCGACTTCCTTGACCAGCTGGGCACCCATGTTTTCAAAGCGGTCTTCCAGTTCGATTTCCTTGGCGACGGTGACGCCGTCCTTGGTGATCAAAGGAGCGCCGTACGACTTGTCGATGATGACGTTGCGGCCCTTGGGACCGAGGGTGGCCTTGACGGCAGCGGCCAGCAGGTTAACCCCGTTGAGGATGCTGTTACGGGCGTCCTGGGAAAACTTGATTTCTTTGGCAGACATTATTCTCTATCTCCTTATCGAAATGAATGATGTACGGATTACTTTTCCACGACGCCGAGGATGTCGTCCTCACGCATCATGAGATACTCCTGGCCGTCGACCTTGATCTCGGTGCCGGCGTATTTGCCGAACAGCACCTTGTCGCCGACTTTCACGTCCAGAGCGAGAACCTTGCCGTCGTCGGTCTTCTTGCCGTTGCCGGCAGCGATGACCATGCCCATCATGGGCTTTTCCTTGGCGGAATCGGGGATGATGAGGCCCCCGGCGGTCTTGGTTTCTTCCTCGATCCTCTTGACGATGATGCGGTCCTGCAACGGTCTGATGTTCATGAGCTGTTCTCCTTTCCGATCATTTAATAAGGTTTCGGGACGCTGCCCGTTTGAAGCACAGAAACAAAAAAGACGCCTGTTGCCGATGGGGATCCGGCGGATCAGGCCTCTTTGAGGGAGGCTGCTGTTGTTAGCACTCTCCGGCAGAGAGTGCTAACAACAGGGCTAAATATAATCAGGGGAGTGGGAAAGTCAAGGGTAATCTGAAAAAAAATGCGGGGACTTAGGACCCACGCAGGGCATCGCGGACTTTTGTCGACAGTTCGCTGGCGATGTTGTCGGCGATGTTCTGGCGCTCCTTTTCGATGGTGGAATAATCGTGGTCGAAGAAAATCTTGACCGGGTGCTCGTGCTTCAGGGTCGGAAGAGGGCTTCCCTGACGGTACAGAAAGACCCGGGATTTGGTGCGGATGTCGGTCGAGCAGCAGCCGGACTCTTCAACATAACCGAAAATCTCGCCGGTCACGTAACTGCGCTCAGCCAGCCAGCTGGGGTCGACGGAATCGAGCCCCCCCTTGAGGATGACGAACTCATACTGGCGGTCCATGCCGTCGGCGTTGAGCTTGTCGACAAAGGTGTCGAAGATCTTTTCCGCCACGGAGCCCGGAACCATGACGCTGATGAAGGGGGCAAGGTAAACCTGCTCCCGCTGCACGGACGGCCGAAAGACCACCTCGGGGGGCGCCGGTCTCACGGCGATCGGGGGGGCTGCTTGCGGCAGCGGCACGGGCTTGGGTGCCTCCGGCAGCCGCTCGACGACAACCGGGGGGGCGACCGGGAGAACCGGTTCGGGTTTCGGCTCAAGGATGGCTGGTGCCGGCCGGGCTTGAACCACCGGCGGAGCCGCAGGAGTCACGGGTTTTACGACCGGGGCGGGTGTCGGTGCTTCGACAATTAGCGGTTTTGGTTCCACGACAGGCCGGGGCGGCACTGCGGCGGGGGCGGCCGCCGCTAGCGGTGCGACGGACGAAGGAGCCCGAAACAGGCGGGCCACTTCCGGGTCGTTTTTCATTTGTTGCAGGGTGCTGCGAACACGAGCCAGCATGGCTTTGTCGAGTCCCTGGCGACCGACCAGGCGGCTGCCGGCGCTTGCGCCGAGTTCTCCGGACGGAAGCAGCGGCGCGAATTCACCGGCCGGTTGTTTCTGCAGATAGCTTTCGTCAAACAGTCCGACATCGACCATCCGGAAGCGGCTGAGCCACTCCTGCAGGGTTTTCTGGTCTTTGAATGACTGTGCATTGACGGTCGTGCCAAGACGGTTTTCAAGCAGTCGGGCAAAGGTTTGAAGCTGGTCCTCGCTGCTAAACGGGGCATTAGCAGCAAGCACGGCGCCGAAGGTGAGTTTGGTTGCGGTCCGGCTGGCTGGGGCGAATACCGCAGGTGGTTCCGGCGAGCGGGTCGGGCGGGTGTGGCGGATGATCTCCGGCGGGGCCGTCGGCCTGGAAGTGGTTACCGCAGCGGGGCGCGAAGGGCGGCTCGCCAGCGGCGCAAGGGGGGTTCCCTTGAGTTGTTCCAGGCTGCTGTTGAAACGAGCGAGCTGGCGATCATCAAGTCCCTGCTGGGCAACCAGCCAGTTTCCGGCGCTCAGTTTCTGGTTGGCCAGGTCGTCTGGTTGCGCGAGCAATTCAAATTCGCCGGCCGGCTGCTTCTGCAGATAACCGCCGGGCAGCAGCGCCAGTTCGACCATCCGGTAGCGGTTGAGCCAGTCGTGCAGGGTTGTTTCGTCCTTGAATTCCCGCACCGCCACCCGGGTGTTCAGCCGCTGACCGAGGGCCGCGGCAAATTCTTCTGCGGCTTCCTTGCTGCGCAGCGGTGCGCCGGGATCGACGACGGTACCGAGGGTGTATTCGGTCGATTTTGCGGGTGAGTTTACCGCCGGCTGGCGAGAGGCTGCCGATCGGGGCTTGATGGAGCGCTGCGCGAAAGGCGTCGTCGATAACGGTTTGGCGCTGCCGGCCAGGGAAAAGCGCTTGATGCCAAAATCGGATAGCAGGGTTTGTCCTTCCGGATCTTGTTCCATGCCGGAAAGCACGGTCTGGATACGGGAAAGGAGGCCGCTGTCCATCCCCTGACGAACGACGATCATGTCTGCCATGGGGAGGATGGCCAGGTCGACATCGGAATAGCTATTCAAGGCTTCCTTGAGGTGTCGGTCATTGGGAAAGATGCGGACATCAACCGGCTCTCCCAGGTGTTTCTCGAGGTAGGCCCCGAAACGTTGGGCCTGCGGAACCGACTGGAGCAGGGAGTCCGCGGCCGGGGCGGCACCGAAGGTGAGGGCCGCCTGGGCGGAAACCGCGGTCATCAGCACCAATACATGCAGGGCCAGCAGGCGTTTCATCAGTATCCACATACGGCAGGAAATCCTTTTGCTGAAGTTCATCAAAGCGTTGGAAACACATCAAAAATCCCTCGCATCCTACCTGTCGCGGGCGGGAATGTCAACGAGGGATTTCCTTGACAGCGGCCGCGCGGGTGTGTTAAGGAATCAGGGCTGCACCTGCTGGTGCAGCCTATTTAAAGGTCTCCTGTAACTGGCGCGAGGTGGGGAACCACCAGGGAGCAGGAATTAACGACCGTCGCAGCCGTACGCCTGGGCTCCTCTGCATCCGACA
Source organism: Trichloromonas sp. (assembly GCF_041583255.1). Classification (NCBI taxonomy): domain Bacteria; kingdom Pseudomonadati; phylum Thermodesulfobacteriota; class Desulfuromonadia; order Desulfuromonadales; family Trichloromonadaceae; genus Trichloromonas; species Trichloromonas sp. Next base: position 4,247 of record NZ_JBFHGD010000234.1, read on the forward strand.
GGGCCGGGCGTTTTTTTATGTCGGCCGGTTGTTTGCTGCAGGGAAACCTCTCTTCTTGAAGGAGCACAAACCATGGGCAAGAAGCTTTATATCCCCGGGCCGGTGGAAGTAAGCCCGGACGTCTTTGCCGCCATGGCCGCACCGATGATCGGCCATCGCATGAAGGAGTACGCGGTCCTGCATCGCGAGGTCACAAGCGGCTTGAAGACGATGCTGAACACGCAGAGCCCGGTCTTTCTTTCCACCTCCAGCGCCTTCGGGGTGATGGAGGGGGCGGTGCGCAACCTGGTGCAGAAGCGCTGTGCCAACTTCGGCAACGGCGCCTTCAGCAGCAAGTGGAATGACGTGACCCGGCGCTGCGGCCTCGAGGCCGACCTGTTTGCCGCCGAGTGGGGGCAGCCGATCACCCCCGAGATGGTCGATGCGGCGCTGGCCACCGGCAAGTACGACGCCATGACCCTGGTACACAACGAAACTTCCACCGGCGTGCTCTCCCCCCTCGAGGAGATTGCCTGCGTGATGAAAA
>NZ_JBFHGD010000235.1:0-4691 GCF_041583255.1 Trichloromonas sp.
GGACTGAGCCGAAATCCGCAGGTGGTAAAAAAGCTGGCGGAGCTTATCGATAAAGGAGGCTTTTCCGCACCTGAACTCGAGCTCCGGCTCGCAGCGATAGGCGCACTGGCTGACATTGGCAGCAGCGCGGCGCTGCCGGCACTCGAACAGCTGCTGAAAGGCAAGTCCCTGCTGAACACGGGGGCCCTCAACCGGCTGAAAGCAGAGGCGTTGCGTTCCCTGGAAAAATATCCGGCCGCCGCGACCGCCCCCCTTCTCGACCGGCTCGGCCAGAGCACCCGGGGCGAAATGTCGGCACAGGTTGCCGAGATGCGCCGGAAGATGCAAGGGGTAGCGCCATGAACTCCGAGCAACTGAACGCCGTCATGGTCTCGATCCGACTGCTGGTCAGCGCCATTTCGAGTGCCGACCTCTACTCCCCCGATCACCCGCAGATCGCCCGACTCTGCGAACAGGCACTGTCCAGCCTTGAAAGTGCCATGCCGGCGTCCTCAAAACTATCGCTGGTGACCCTCGACGATCAGCTGATCATCGAAGGCCAGGCGATGGAAAACACCCTGTACCTCTCCCGCTTTGTCCAGGCACTCAAGGAACGGGGGATCGGGCATCTCAAGCTGATTCGGGGCATCGCCATTGACGACCTGGTGGCCCTCGTGGTCAACCTGTCGAAACGCGGCGCCGGTAGGCGATGCAGCGGCGAAATCCAATCGACCGAGCACCTGCGCTACGGCAAGGTCGAGGTAAGGTTCTCGGCGCCGGGCAGCGGTCCGGCGGCTGAAAACTTGGCCGATCCGGCAGGCCGGCCCGTATCGCTAAACACCTTTACCGAAGAAGACCTTGCCGGGTTCCTCGAGCTCTACGAAGGGGTCCGAAAAAAAAACAAGCTCAACGTCGTCGGCATCTTCGACCTGGTTTCGGGCTTTATCGACGGCTTCAAGCTGTCGAGCTTTATCGACACGTTCAAAAAGCAGACCGACCCGCTGATGGTCATCGCCCCCCTTCGATCAGCCGACGAGGCAACCTTCATCCACTCGGTGAACGTCTGCATCCTGACCCTGGCGCAGGCGGCGAGCCTGGGGATAGAGGGGCAGCCGCTGCACGACATCGGCGTTGCCGCCATGCTCCACGACATCGGCAAGATGTTTGTGCCGGGGGACAAAGAAGCGGACGACGACGAGCCTGTGGAAAACCTGGTCCCCGAAGACCACCCGGCCAGGGGCGCAGAATTTCTGCTCGAAATGCCCGGCGTACCCAAGCTTGCCGTCGTTACCGCCTTTGAGCACCATCTCGGCTACAACCGCAGCGGCTACCCGAAGGTCAGTCCGTCCTGGAAGCAGAACATCTGCAGCCACATGACGACCATTTCCGACTACTACGATACCCTGCGCAGCAGCTACGGCAGCCAAGGAGGCATCCCCATGGAGGACGTTTCCGCATTCATGCTCGAGCTGGCCGGTACGGAACTGCACCCGAAGCTGACCCGCAATTTCATCGACATGATGAACCGCGTCGTCACGCACAAGGAGTAATAAGCGGTGATTTGTTATTAGTGATTGGTGATTGGCACCGAGTCTTCACCCAGAATTACAGAATCAACGACTTTGGCCAACCGAATCGTCTGCCATTCCTAACGCCTGTTCCTTTCCGATTTCTCAACCAGTCCAAGCTGTGTTAAAGTACCGCCTTCGACACCCAACATCCCCCGAGCGACCATGGACCTTTTCGAACAGAGCACCAAAAACGCAGGCGATGCCCCCATGGCAGAACGGCTGCGGCCGCAGAGCCTTGACGAGATGGTCGGCCAGCAGCACCTGCTGGGCGAAGGCAAGGTACTGCGCCGTCTGATCGAGTCGGACCAGGTCGCCTCGGTGATCTTCTGGGGACCGCCCGGCACCGGCAAGACCACCCTGGCCCAGGTCATCGCCAACTCGACCCAGAGCCAGTTCGTCTTTTTTTCGGCGGTGCTGCAGGGGGTCAAGGACGTCCGCGAGATCGTCGCCAAGGCGAAAGAAGACAAGGCCTACCATGGCCGCAAGACGCTGCTCTTTGTCGACGAGATCCACCGCTTCAACAAGGCCCAGCAGGACGCCTTTCTCCCCTACGTCGAGCGCGGCGACATCATCCTGATCGGCGCCACCACGGAAAACCCTTCCTTCGAAGTCAATTCGGCGCTCCTCTCCCGCTCGCGGGTCTTCGTCCTCAACCGACTCGAAGCGGACGACATCAAGATCCTGCTCACGCGGGCCCTGAGCAACCCACGCGGGTTGGGCCGGCGCAACCTTACCATCGACGATAATGCCAGCGAGTTTCTCGCCGAACAAGCCGACGGCGATGCCCGGGTCGCCCTCAACACCCTCGAAGTCGCGGCCGCCGGCGCTTCAGGGACAATCACCCTCGAAGCGGTGCAGGACGCGCTGCAGAAAAAGGCCCTGCTCTACGACAAGGGGGCCGAGGAACATTACAACGTCATCTCCGCCTTCATCAAGAGCATGCGCGGCTCCGACCCCGACGGCGCCCTCTACTGGCTGGCGCGGATGCTGGAGGCCGGAGAAGACCCGCTCTTCATCGTCCGCCGCATGGTCATCTTCGCCTCCGAGGACGTCGGCAACGCCGACCCCCGCGCCCTGCAGATCGCCCTCGCCGTGCAGCAGGCGGTCCACTTCATCGGCATGCCCGAGGCGCGCATCAACCTGGGCCAGGGCGTCACCTACCTGGCCACCGCTCCGAAAAGCAACGCCGCCTATCTCGGCATCGACGCCGCCCTGGCCGAAGTGCGCAAGAGCGGCGCCCTGCCCGTCCCCCTGCACATCCGCAACGCCCCCACCCGCCTGATGAAAGAGCTTGGCTACCATAAGGGCTACAAGTACGCTCACGATTTCGACGGCGGCGTTGCCGAGCAGGAACATCTGCCGGAGAAGCTGCACGGGAAAGTCTTCTATCGCCCTACCGAGCGGGGCTATGAAAAGATGATCAGCGAACGGATGAGGTACTACCAGGAACGGCGAAAGGCTTTGTCCACGCAGAAAAAACAGGCTGCCGATTCAGAATAACCGGCCGAAAAGCCCGTCGTTACCTATACTTCGAGCGGCCTTTCCGTAGATAAGCCCCCCGGGACCGGCAACGCCGACCCCGGGGGGTTCTTTATTGCCTAGCGCGGGGAAACCCCCAATGCCTTGACGGTGGCGACATTGAGGTACTGATCCACCGGCAGGTTTTTGGCTTTCTGGAATTTGTTGACCGCCTCCATGGTTTGCGATCCGATAACGCCATCGATGGGACCGGGGTTGTAGCCCGCCTTGACCAGGGATCTCTGAATATCTGCGATCCGGGCCCTGGTGATGTTCGTATCACAAAGGATGGAGCGCCATTCCATCCCCCCTTCCGAAACCAGCACTTTCTTGCTCACGGTCTGCCATTCTTCAGGAATGGCAATCCGTTGTTCCGTTGCCGGACTAACCATGTGGGTGACTTCCATTTCTTTATATTTTGCCGGAATGCTGACCGTTTTGGTGGTCGGAGGAGTCTTCATGACCCGCTTTTTGACCGTTTTGTAAACGGCGGGCACTTCAACCACCTGGGTTGCAGCCGGAGACTTCAAAACTTGCTTGCTAACCGTTTTGTATTCAGCAGGCACCTCAACCAGGCACATGATCTCTCCGGTGGACTGATCGATTCTCTGCACAGGACCAGTCCCCTTTTTCCATTCCGTTCGAGCGGCACTGACCAGCACTTTTTCCTGTACCGTTTCGTATTTGGCCGGCACCTCCACTATTTTCTTGACCGCCGGCTTCACCATAACGGTTTCCTCTTCCCAGGCAAAGGTAGCGGGAATTACTTCAAGCTTCTGCACTTCACCTGCCACCAGCACTTTTTCTGAAACCTTTTCATATTTTGCCGGAATCACCTCGATGCGCTCGGACGCCTGGCGTTTCAAAACCCGCTCAGTCACCGTTTTGTACTGCGGCGGGATGACCACCTTGGCAAAACATTCGCCGGCGCTGGCTTGCGGCAGCAACGTGCAATCCTCCCCCGATGTGCCTCTCTGAGCACTTTGTTTTGCTGTGTCCCCCAGACGTTTCTGAAATTCTTTCGCTTCTTCATCTGTCAACAGCGACATCTTCAGTTTATCGTCCAGCTGCACCTGGATCTGTTTCAGCTCGCTCTCGCGGGCGGAAAGGCTCTGCTGCAAATTGGACAATTCCCTCTCCCTGGCTTCAACCTGGGCCAATCGTACGGCCATATTGTCCATACCAGGAGCTTTCCCCTCGTCTGCCGGTGTGGCTGCGAGGAGCTTGTTTGCCGTTGATTTTGCGTCTTCAACCTGGGTTGTTTTTACCTTCTCCTGATCACATCCTGTTAGAAAAAACAGACAACACACCCCCAGAAAGAAAAGGAAGGCTCGTATCGTTCCCGTATTCCATGTTCGCGTCTTTTTCATTTAACGTCTCCTTTGAGAATGCTCTTTCCATCGCCACCGGTGGACCAGTAATTTCAGCGAGTCACTTGCCGTAACCTTATTCAAACTTTACTTTTCTGTTTGTCAACCTCTCGGTGCTGACTTCGCAAGGAATCTGCGGCGGGAGCCTGAGCATTTTTTGCGGCGGGAGCCTGAGCATTTTTGCCGGGGCGAAAGACCGGTGGATGCGGGCAAAACAAAAGGAGAAACGGCGGCCAGGGGCGCCGGAGCCGGA
>NZ_JBFHGD010000236.1:0-4630 GCF_041583255.1 Trichloromonas sp.
AGAGACCGAACAGCTTGGTGCCGGCCCCTTCTTCGGTGGCGGCCAGCCCCTTGAACCAGTCGGCGCCGCCGGTGATGATGTGCGGCACGCTGGCCAGAGTTTCGACGTTATTGACCGTGGTCGGTTTGCCGAACAGCCCCCGGACTGCCGGGAAGGGCGGCTTGCTGCGCGGATTGGGGCGCTTACCTTCGAGGCCGTTGAGGAGTGCGGTCTCCTCGCCGCAGATGTAGCGGCCGGCGCTGCCGTGCAGGTGCAGCTCGAAAGCGAAACCGCTGCCGAGGATGTCGGGCCCCAGCAGTCCCGCTCCTTTCGCTTCGGCGAGGGCCCGCTCCAGCGCGGCGGTGGCCCGGGCATAGGCGTAGCGGATGAAGATGTAGCCGATCGGAATCTGCATGGCGTAGGCGGCGATGATCATCCCCTCCACCAGCTGGTGCGGATCGGTCTCGAGAAAGACCCGGTCTTTGTAGGTTCCCGGCTCCATCTCGTCGCAGTTGCAGACCAGGTATTTGTCGCCGGCCTGGTCGCTGGGGAAAAAGCTCCATTTAACCCCGGTCGGAAAGCCCGCCCCGCCGCGGCCGCGCAGGCCCGACGCCTTGACCGTTTCCCGCACCTCGGCCGGGCTCATTTCTTTGAGCGCCTTGGCCAGCCCCTGGTAGCCGCCGTTTTTGCGGTAGCTTTCGAGGAAGACGGTTTCTCCCAGATGGCGGTTCTTGAAAAGTAGTTGCGGGTATGCGGTCATAAAATCTTTGGCCACGGAGACACAGAGACACAGAGGAAGCCCTTCCGGATTCCACAATGTTTTCTCCGTGTCTCTGCGTCTCCGAGGCGGGTCATGGGTTCAGGTCTTTTCTTTTTTGTTCCAAGATTTTATCGATCCGTTCCTCCGTCAGGTTGCCATACGTTTCCCGGTCGATCATCATCGCCGGGGCTTCGTCGCAGGCTCCCAGGCAGCAGGTCGGCAGCAGGGTGAAGGCGCCGTCGGCGGTGGTTTCGCCAAGGGCAATATCGAGTTGCTGCTGCAGGTAGCCGGCGATTTCTTCGCCGCCGCGGCTCCAGCAGCAGATCGAGTCACAGACGTGGATAACGTGGCGCCCTACCGGCTGGCGGAAAATCTTGTCGTAGAAGGTGGCGACCTCTTCGACTTCGATTACCGGGATGCCTAGGATTTCTGCGGTCAGCTCGACCCCTTCGTCGGCAACCCAGCGATGCTGCTCCTGAATGGCGCGCAGCAGGTCGATAACCATTTCCCGTGGGTGGGCTGCTGTAGACGCGCGGTTGCGAAAGTCCTGCAGAATGGGTTCAGGTAACATTTTGATCCCTCCGCGCAAACTCGTGCTCTTCAGCTACCTTCAGAACCGTTCGATTTTTGCCGAGGCTTTTTGCTTCGTAAAGACAGGCATCGGCGTAATTAAGCAGGGTTTGAAATTCTAACTCGATATTGCCATTGATGGGGCCACAGGTGGCGCCGACGCTGATGGTGACCGTTTGCTCGGAAATCGGGTCGGCAGCGACGGCAAGGCGGATTTTTTCCGCTATCTCCTGCAGATGCGTCTGGCCCAGGTCAAAGAGGAAGACGACGAATTCCTCTCCGCCGTAGCGGGCGGTCAAGTCGGAGGCGCGCACCTGGCTTTTAATCCGGTGGGCCACCTCGACCAGCACCTGGTCCCCCGTGAGGTGGCCGCAGCGGTCATTGATGAGTTTGAAATTGTCAATATCCAGCAGCAGGACGCCAAGGGTCAATTGCCGTCGCTGCGCATGATGCAGCAGCGGCACGATGGAGTTGAAAAAACCACGTCGGTTGAGGAGTTCGGTGAGCTGGTCCTGATGGCTCTGCTTGGCCAGGCTTTTGTTGCGGTCCCAAAGCCGGATCAGAAGTTCGCCGAGGAGTTCGAGTTCGGGGGTGGTCTCGCCGTATTTTTCGAACATCTGCAGAAATCGGCGGATGTGCTCTTCGTAATCCGCCTCGGGATTGCTCTCGGCAAAGACCGATTCCATGAAATGAAAAAAGGTTTCAAAGGCCGGATGCAGCAGGTAGAACTCAAGGCGATACGCCAGAATGAATTGGGTGCCTTGGCTGGGTTTGCCGGCCACCCGCTCCATGAGCGCTTCGACTTTGATGCAGGTTTCCTTTAGCTCTTCGATGGTCTTGGTTGGGTTGTCGAAGAGCATGGGAATAACCCCTTGATGGGCCAGGGCGATGACTTTTTCCCAGAAAACGATATGGCTTTTTTCGTCGTCCGCCATGTCGTTCCAGAACTCGCTCAGCTCGGCAAGGTCTTTCGATTGGGCCAGCGTGGCAAACTGGCGATAGGTCTCCTCGGCCCGGATGTCGATCTGCAGGCAGAATCCGAGAATTTCGTTTATTTGCCGGTCGTCAGTGGCCATGCCTGCAATGCTCCTTGTGGTCATCGGTCCAGATCCGCCAGCACGAAGTCGATCGAGCCGAGAATGGTGATCAAATCCGCCACCAGCCAACCTTTGCTCATCATGGTCACCGCCTGCATGTGGGGGAAGGACGGGGTGCGGATGCGCATCCGGTAGGGGATGCTGCCGCCGTCGGAGACGGCGTAGTAGCCGCATTCGCCCTTGCTCGACTCGATGGCCCGGTAGCACTCGCCGGGCGGGGCTGTCATGCCGCGGGTGACGTTGACGAAATGGTGGATCAGGCTTTCGATGTCGTTCAGACCGTCCTCCCGTTTCGGGTAAGCGTAGCGATAGTCGTCACAGATCCAGCGCCCCCCCGGCATTTTTTCGGCGGCCTGGCGGACGATGCTAAGGCTCTGGCGCATCTCTTCGAGCCGCACCCGGTAGCGGGCGAAGCTGTCGCCGCCTTCGGCGGTGGCGACTTCGAAGTCGAACTTCTCGTAGCCCGAGTAGGGCAACGCCCGGCGCAGGTCCCAGGCCATCCCGGTGGCGCGCAGGTTGGGCCCGCTGATCCCCCAGTCGATGGCCTGGTCGCGGGTGATGGCGCCGACCCCTTCGGTGCGGATCCGGAAGATCGGACCGTCGCTGAGGAGTTGGTCGAACTCGGTGATGCGGGCGGCGAAGTCGCGGGTGAAGGCGTCGACGACCGTCTTCCAGCCTTCGGGCAGATCCTTGGGGACTCCGCCGATGCGGAACCACGAAGGATGCATGCGGCCGCCGGTGATCATCTCGACGATGTCGAAGATCTTCTCGCGTGAATCGAGGGCGTAGAAGACCGGGGTCATGGCGCCGATATCGTGGGCGAAGGTGCCGAGCCAGACCAGGTGGTTGCTGAGGCGGAAGAGCTCGCACAGCAGCACCCGGATGAACTCGGCGCGCTCCGGCACCTCGACCCCGAGCAGGGTCTCCAGCGGGTGCAGGTAGGCCAAATTGTTCTGCGACCCCGACAGGTAGTCGATGCGGTCGGTGTAAGGGATGAACTGGTTCCAGTGCTGGCGTTCGGCCATTTTTTCGGCGCCGCGGTGGTGATAGCCGATGTCGGCGTCGATATCGGCTATCTCTTCGCCTTCGAGCTTGAGCACCAGCCGCAGCACGCCGTGGGTGCCGGGGTGATGAGGCCCGAGGTTGAGAACCATCGATTCTTCATTCGGGGAGAGGCGCTTGCCCTTGAAAAAGGCGGCGCCGTCTTTCGGCAGCATGGTCTGAGCGGTGGCGGCGGTGTATGCGGGCATCTCGGTAGCGCGGAAGGGGTGCTCCTTGCGCAGCGGGTGGCCCTCCCAGGAGTCGGGCATAAGGATACGGCGCAGGTCGGGATGTCCGGCGAAACGGATACCGTACATGTCGAAGACTTCCCGCTCGTACCAGTCGGCAGTCGGCCAGATGTCGGTGATGCTGGGGGCGGTTGGGTGTTCTCCGGTCAGCGGCACCTTGATCCGCAGGTAGCCGGGGTCGTCGAAATTGAGCAGGTGATAGATCAGGGTCAGGTCGTGCTCGGGGCGAAGCTTTCGGGTGCTTTCGTCGACGGCGGTTAGGTCTTCGAGGCGGCGGAATTTTACCGGCGATTCGGTTTTCAAGAAGCGCAGCAACTCCGGGGCCTGTTCGGCCGAAGTCAGCAGGGTCGGCATGTCGGCTGCCGTCTGCTCTTCGCGGACGCGGTCGCCGAAGCGCTCGGCCAGGGCGCGACGGAGGTCACCGGTCGAAGCGGAAAATTCGACTTTCGGCTGGGGCGGCGTCCAGATCTCGGCGTTGCGGCTCCCTTTGAAGAGCGGATGCTGCTGCGAGCTGCCGCGCAACGGGCTGTTGCCGTAGCCGGGGCCGCGGGGATCGCGGTTTTTGCTCACACCGTCTATTAGCACCGGCGCCGTGGTCCCCTCGCTGCCGCCGGAGAGGCCGAACACCTTGCGAGCCGGGCGTTCCTCGCGGGCGATCTTCTCTTGCAGCATGAGCAGCCCCTGCATGAACGCCTCGGGGCGGGGCGGGCAGCCGGGGATGTAGACATCGACCGGGACGATCTGGTGGACCCCCTGGATGACGCTGTAGACGTCGTACATCCCCCCCGAATTGGCGCAGCTTCCCATGGCGATCACCCACTTGGGATTGGCCATCTGCTCGTACAGGCGCAGAATCGAGGGGCCCATTTTTTTAAAGGGGGTGCCGGAGATGACCATCAGGTCGGCCTGCCTAGGGGACCCGCGCATGACTTCGG
>NZ_JBFHGD010000237.1:0-4624 GCF_041583255.1 Trichloromonas sp.
CAGTAGAAGGTGCGGGGGCGGATCGGGGTCAGGCCCATCGCGAGGTTGATGACGAAGAAGGGGAAGATCGACACCAGCCGCAATGAGAAGAGGTAAAAGGCCCCTTCCTTTTCAACCCCGGAGTTGATGGCGGTCAGCTTGTCGCCGAAGCGGGTTTGCACGAAATCCCGCAGCAGAAAGCGGGAGACCAGAAAGGCCAGGGTGGCGCCGATGGTGCTGGCGAAGGAGATAGCGACGAAGCCGACCGCAAGGCCGAACATGGCGCCGCCGGCCAGGGTCATCACCGTCGCCCCCGGCAGCGACAGGGCGGTGACCAGGATGTAGACGGCCATGTAGACGGCGACGGTCAGCAGCCGGTGCTGGCCGTAGAAATCGGCAAAGGCCTGCTGCTGAGATTTCAAACTGTCGAGGGTCAGGTACTGCCGCAGGTCGAAGACGAAAAAGGCCCCGATCAGCAGGGCAAGCAGGCCGACAACGAAGAGTTTTGCGCGGGAGGGGGTCATGTCGTGCCTCGCTAGAAGTCGATGTCAATCTGCAGGGAATCGAGAAACTTGTTGAAGGAGGTGAACAGTTCCATCACCCCGAGAGCTTCGACAATCTCGCCCTCGTCGGCGCCGGTCCGGCGCAGCTCGGCAAATTCTTCATCGGTGATCTGCAGCGGCTGCAGGTTGACCTTGCGGGCAAAGCGGATCAACGCTTTTTCCTTCGCGGTGAACGCCGCCTGTTCGAGATCGCTCTCGATCACGGCGATCTCTTCTGGCGTAACGCCGATGGAGCGCAGGGCGCCGGTGTGGGCGGCCACGCAGTAGTCGCAGCCATTGTCCTTCGAAACCAGCAGGGCGATGGACTCCTTGGCTTTGCGCGGCACCCGGCCTTCCATCATCACCCGCTTGACCTTGTTCCAGTTGGCTTCGAGCAGCGGCGGGTGGTGGGCGTAGGCGCGAAACAGGTTGGGGACCATGCCGAAGGCCCCCTCGATTTCCTGAAATATCGCTTGAGTCTGTCTATTGGCGTCGAGTGTCTGTATGCGGCTCATGGCAGACTCCTTTGCACGGTGGCTTTAAATTCTAGCAGGGTTCGCAGAGTCGTCATGCAGGCCGTCCCTTTTACCGACGCCGGGCTGGCTGAAGCGCCTCGACAGCCTGACGGAGCGACTCTCCCTTCCCCTCATCCCAGGGGCCGGTCGAACGCCAGAGCAGCCGCCCTTTCGCATCCAGCAGCAGCACGACGGTCGTCTCTTCAGAGTCAATGGACAGGGGGCCGAGCAAGGGGGCCTTGGCGGCAAAGATCAGGATGGTGCGCTGACGTTTTCCGGGTTCCGTGATCTTGGCGCCCATGCCCTTGCGAATCACCCAGCGCAGCGGAGCGATTTTGGGCCCGATAACCGGCAATTCGTAGTAATCAAAGCCGGGCCGCGCAAGAGCCAGCTGGCGCAACTCCGGCAGCCAGCTGTCGATCTCCGGCTGCTGCTCGCGCCGGAAGGCCAGCAGAACCAGGTTGAGTCGCCCCTTGAAATCTCGCGGCAGAAGCTGCGCCGCATGGTCGAGAGTCACTCCTTCAATCTCGGGGAAATGGACCGCTGTTCCCGAAGGGGCGGCTAACACCAGCGCGCCCGTGGATATCAGGAGGAGGGCGGCCGCGATAAGCGTTCGCACGAAGGATATGAGCTGGGTGGATTGAGATCTCATGAGGACAAGCATCGCATATACCCGTATCCCTGGCAATAGTTGAGCGGCCGCATCAGCATGGATATTCAGGCCGCAAACCGGTTATCTGAGCTTGGGAGGGCGATGCCGATATCTTGGTATTTCGTTGCGAATGACCTGTCGCCCTTTTCGCGGGAACGTTTACGCGCCATGGAAATACGCCGGCTGATCTGTTAAGGTGAAGGACTTCATCTTCCATGGTCCTCTTTTAACCCGAGCAACAAAGGTGATTTTCATGACCGAACTGGATAAAGCCCTCGCCGCCCTGAATGCAAACCCCCAAGACCCGGCCGCCCAATCGGGCTTTTACGGCCTGTTCCTTAATTCGATCTTTTTCGTCCCCATCGGCACCGAGAAAATACGCAGCGATGACGAAAATGAGGAAAAGGAGGTCGAACTGCCGCTGATCATCGAGAACGAGGGCACCGACTTTTTGGTGTTCTTCGATCAGCAGCAGCGTCTGAACGACTGGGCCGAGACGGCGGCGCCCTGCGTGCAGATGCCGGGGCATGTGATTGCGGAGATAACCTCTCCGGATCTTTGCTGGGCCATGAATGTCGGCACCGATCACGGCAAGCAGTTCGTGCCGGAGGAGATCGCCTGGCTCAAGGATGTGATCGCGCGCTCCAAGGCGTCGACCGGCGAAGCCAACGGCTAGAAACGAGCCGGGACAGGTCTGTTCTCTGTCCCGGCTCTTGATCGTCCAGGGCGGCAGCGCGTCCCCCTCTGCAGCAGATAATCTTTATCAGAAAACATGTCCCTGAAAACCATGCATGAAGATTTCCCGACGATCATCCGGCAGGCGACCGGCGCCAGCGACATTCGCCTGCTCGAGCTCATTCAGGAGCTCTGGAGCGGCTACGGCGCCATTTTGCGCTATGGGTTGACCGGATCAAGGAGACGGCGGGTGGTGGTCAAGCATGTGCGCCTCCCCGGCCGGGTTCACCACCCCCGCGGCTGGAATACCGACCTTTCGCACCGCAGAAAGCTGCGCTCCTACGAGGTCGAAATGGCCTGGTACGCCCGTTGGAGCGCCCGTTGCGGCGCCGCCTGCCCGGTTCCTCACTGCCTGGCGCTCGAGACCCGCGGCGACGAGACGCTGATGGTTCTCGAAGACCTCGATGAGGCGGGCTTCCCCGAGCGCCGGGAGACCGTCACCGAAACGGAACTTGCGGCCTGCCTGCGCTGGCTGGCCAACTTCCACGCCACCTTTCTGGGGTGCGAGCCTGAAGGCTTGTGGGAGCAGGGGACCTACTGGCACCTGGAGACCCGCCCCGACGAACTCGAGGCCCTTGGCGATCTCCCTCTGAAGCGGGCGGCCGCAGATATCGACCGGTTGCTGCGGGGCAGCCCGTACCAGACCCTGGTTCACGGCGATGCCAAGCTCGAAAATTTCTGTTTTTCGCCGGACGGCAAAAAGGTCGCGGCGGTCGATTTTCAGTACGTGGGCGGCGGCTGCGGAATGAAGGATGTCGCCTACTTCATCGGCAGCTGCCTGGCCGAGGAGGAGTGCGAGCGGCTCGAACCCTGGCTGCTCGATTGCTACTTCGCCGCGCTCAGGCAGGCGCTGGCGCAGCTTCAGCCGGCTGTCGCCGGCAAAGCGCTGGAAGACGACTGGCGAGAGCTTTACCCGCTGGCCTGGACCGATTTTCACCGTTTTCTGAAGGGGTGGAGTCCCGGCCACTGGAAACTGAACGCCTACAGCGAGCGGCTGGCCCGCGCGGTGGTTCACCGCCTGAGCCGCTGAGGGGGGCCGTCCCCTGCGGCTCCAGGCCCTTTTCCCCTTCAAAGGCGGGTCACAGGGTAGCAACGGATTCATAGCAAAGGGAGTGCCTGATTGGCCTTCCCCATGCGGCCGATTGAGAAATGGGTTCTTTCCGATAAGATTGTTGCAGCAGGACAACAACACTCTTTTGCAATGACAGGAGGCTCGCCATGGCCAGCAAAGGTACAATCGGAATCCTCACCGGCGGCGGCGACGTCCCCGGCCTCAACCCCGCCATCCGTGCGATCACCATCCGCGCCCTGCGCGAGGGCTACCGGGTGCTGGGCATCCGCCGCGGCTGGGCCGGCCTGGTCGAACTGGTGCCCGATCCGCAGGCCGACAACAGCGCCAACGTGCAGCTGTTGACCCAGGATATCGTCAACCGCGCCGGGCGCACCGGCGGGACTTTTCTGCATACCTCGCGCACCCGGCCGAGTCACCTGCCCAAGGCCAACCTGCCCGAACACCTGCGCGACAAATACACCGAAGACGTCAACGACGTTACCCCCGAGGTGCTCAGGAACATTGAGTTTCTCGGCCTGGACTTTCTGATCCCCATCGGCGGCGACGATACCCTGAGCTACGCGCAACGCCTGCACGAAGAAGGGGTCAGGGTGGTCGCCATCCCCAAAACCATGGACAACGACGTTCCCGGCACCGATTATTGCATCGGTTTCTCCACCTGCGTCACCCGCACCATCGAGCTCACCCACCGGTTGCGCACCTCGGCCGGCAGCCACGAACGTTACCTGGTGATCGAGGTGTTCGGCCGCTACGCCGGCTTCAGCGCCCTGCTGCCGACCATGGCCGGAGCGGCGGACCGCTGCATCATCCCCGAGCACGACTTCGATATTGAGCAATTGGCGCGACTGCTCACCGACGACCGCAACCGGCATCCGAGCAAGTACTCGGTGGTGCTGGTTTCGGAGGGGGCCAAGATGCGCCACCAGCAGGGGATGATTTTCGAGGGGGAGGAGATCGACCAGTACGGGCACCGCAAGCTGGGGGGGATCGGCGACCAGATCTCGACGCTGCTCAAAGACCTCTCGCCGCGGTTCAACAACGGCCGGCGCATCAACGTGCTCAACCAGCGGCTCGGCTACCTGGTGCGCTGCGGCGACCCCGACGCGCTCGATTCGATCGTGCCGATGGC
>NZ_JBFHGD010000238.1:0-4602 GCF_041583255.1 Trichloromonas sp.
ATGGATCGTTCTGTTCTGCTGCAGCCGAGTAAAGAGAAGACGAGGGTTGAAGCACGCTCTGTTTTCTGTTATCTGGGGGTGCGCTGCCTCGGCTATAAGGGAACAGAAGTCGGAGCTCTGCTGGGGTTGGGCCGTTCTGCGGTTTGCCATGCCGTTAAAAGGGGAGAAGTCATGATCAGTGCGGACAGAAGTATTGAGTTGCGGATTGTGAGAAAATGAACAATTAAACAACGTCCCCGGATTGTTAGGGCAGGAGGCGTGAATGTTCGAGAACCAGTACCACGAAGAGATGGAGCAGGAAGTTCTGCGGCTTGAAGCGAGCCAACGGGCCAGGGCGGCCGGCCACCCGGAATGGCGCAACGCCTGCGCTGACTGCCGCTGCCAGTTGACCGGCATCGAGAAGAGTCGTTGCGAAGCGTGCAGGGGTTCTGGCGGCACTGATTGAGGAGGGGGATTCGGTCGGTGTTGTTGTTTCTTGCGAAGAGGTGGCAGAATTCGGTATCATTGATTTTTTCTTGAAACCTCGTATGCATAGGGCTCTTTGACTGACATGCCTAAATCAGCGTTCAGTGCGATCGAAAACAGTTTGTGCGATTTTCTCGGCGGGGCGAAGGTCTCGCTGGCGGTTGTCGAGGGGCGGGAGAGCACCTCTTTCGATCCGCAAAATTCGCAGGAGATCGTCGCGTATCTTCAGGTTGAGGAGGTGGTCTACCGGTTTGCCGCCCGCCGCCATGAGCTCCCCTTTACGACCACGGAAAACAGTTTTATTCAGGAGCTGTTCACCGCCTTTGAGGGGCTGTTCGCCGGGTTTTCCGCCGATGGCTATGCCGCCCACTTTCGTACCGCACTGCTGACATCACTGACCGATATCGCCGTGGCCCGTTATATTCGCGGCGACCGCACCGGGGTCTTCTGGCCCATCCAGAGCCTGATCCAATTGCTGAAAAGCCTCTCTTACCAGCGCTACGAAGGATCCCAGGCAACCACCGGGTTTCTCGTTTACCGCAACCAGCTCGATGACTTTCTGGGGGCCTTGGAAAAGACCCGCTACGGCTGGCTTGACCTCGAGGAGAGCCGCCAGCGGATTTCCCGTGATTTTTTTCGCAATCCGCTGCCTTACCGTTTTGTCGACGGCCTGCGGGCTCTTTTTCTGTGCGATATCCGCATGAATGTCAAAGGGACCATTCAGACCAACGCCCCCGGCCCAAGTGATTCGATCGAGCAGATGGCCAACCGTGAAATCTTTTCCCTGCTGACCAAGGCCGGGGAGGGGGCGTTTGCCATCTTCGTGAACAACGTGTCGGAGGTGGAAATCGTTCTGGACAGCGACCAGGTCCTGGTCTGGCGCAAGGGCGCCTGGGGCGTCTATGATCCGGATATTTACCGGCGGTTTCTTGCCGGGCACCTGGAAAAACGATCGATCGACTACCTGGTCTGGTCCATCTATGCCCTGTCGAAGGCGCGGCACGGCACCGTGGTTCTGATCGCCAATGATGATACCGACCTGGACGCCCTGCGCAAGGGCTCGGTGGGGGGGAGCGATCCCCTGAGCCGGGCGTTGATCCGCCATGTGCGCGGCACCAAAATCGGCACCCTGAAACGCTCGGGCGAGTTGACCCGGATTCTCTCTTCGGATGGGCTCACCGTGATCAACCGCAAGGGGGAACTGCTTGATACCGGGGTGATTGTCGATACCTCGAAGGCCAGTCATCTGGTCACCGGAGGGGGCCGCACCACCGCTGCTACCGCCGCATCGCACTTCGGATCGGTGATCAAGGTCTCTGAGGACGGTCCCGTGGAGCTATACCGCAATGGCAAACGCCTTTATCGCTTTGGCTGATGCGGCGGCATGCTGTCCGGATTCAGCCGTTTGCGCAGTTGACAATTCCCCCCTAGAGCGAATAGCATGTACAGATGTTCTGCCCTTTGTTGAAATACGCCGCCCCCCTGGTGCTCCTTTTCGCCCTGGTCTCCCTGTCCGGGGCCGCCTCGGTCGCGGCCGCCTTCTCCGGTTCGCCCGCGACCGACGCCTGCTGCGGGCAGGAGGCTGACCGGCAGGCCCCCGCCTCCGAAGGTGAGTGCGTCGACCCCGGCTGTTTCTGCCCGCTCTGCAACGTCCCGATCCTCAACAGTCTCCCGCTGCCTGTCTCCTCGGCCCGGGAACCGGACCCCTCTCTCTGCGGGCTCGCTACGGGGCCCTCGTCCGGCTTCAGCCGCTGCATCGACTACCCTCCTGAACCAGTCTAGATTCTCCGCAACCCCCTGAGTCCCACTCGACCTGCCGGCCTCTGCGGCGTGGTGCGCCTCTGCGTGCACTCTGTCCGGCATGGCAGACTCTTAACGCAACCATAATCTTTTCGGAGCATGAATCATGAATTCCATTATCCGTAATCTGCTGCTGTCTTTCGCACTTCTCGCCGTCTTCGCCCTTGTCACCGGCTGCAAGAACGAGGCGACTCTCCTCCAGGTCAACGACGTGGTCTCCGATCCCGGCGCCTTCAGCGGCGACATCACCGTGGTCGGGATCGTCTATGGCTTCGCCCAGACCGACGCCACCATCGCCGGGATCATGGACAAGAAGGAACTCCAGTGCACCACCCCCAACTGCAAGAAGGTGCTGCTGCCGGTCAAGATCAACGGCGCGATGCCGAAGGTCGGCGCCGAGGTGAAGGTTTCCGGCAGCTTCACCGCAGCCCCCATGGGGCAGGTGCTGCTGGCCGAACGGGTCGAGGTTCTGGCCCAGCATCCGCTCGGAGGGGCACGATGACACCAGGGAGACTGGTTTTCAGAAACATCACCCGGCGGCGGGGCCGCTTCGTGTTCACCCTTCTTGGCATCGTCATCGGCATGGCCAGCTTCGTCACCTTCATGGCGCTGGGCGGCAGCCTCAAAGCCCAGATCGAGCGGGAGTCGGCGGCGCTGGGGGCGAACCTGGTGGTGACCCCGAAGGGAAGCTGCGCCTACGAGCAGGTCTCCATCCTCACCGGCGAGCAGCTGCCGACCAACATCAGCGCCGAGGAGGTGGCGGCGATCCGCGCCATCGAGGGGATGCAGGCCATCCCCTACCTGGCCGAGCGTTCGGCGATCGACAACCGTCCCGTCTCGGTGATGGGCATCCTGCCGGCCGAGACCAGGGCCTTCAAGGGGTGGGAGCTCACGGCCGGGAGCTACTTCCCGACCGAGGACGACGAAGGGGCGGTGCTCGGCGCGGTGCTGGCCGAGCAGTTCGGACTGTCTCCCGGTTCGCAGGTGCGCGTGCGGGGGACGCTGATCCCGGTTCTCGGGGTGCTGGCGGAGACCGGCGGCAAGGATGACCTGACCGTCTTTTTGAGCCTGCCGGCCGCCCAGCGCCTCTACCAGCAGAAGGACCTGGTCTCCTACGTGGCGGTGCGGGTCGAGCGCCTCGACGAAGTGGACCTCTACGCCAGCAAAATCAAGGAGCAGGTGAGCCTTGGCGTGGTTTCGGACAAGCAGATGCTCAGCTCGGTCCTCTCCATCGTCGGCACCGTCAACATCACCCTGCAGCTGATCGCGGCGGTCGCCATCCTGGCGGCGGCCTTCGGCATCGTCAACACCATGATGACCGCCACCTACGAACGCAAGCGGGAGATCGGCATCCTCCAGGCGATGGGGGCGCGCCGGGCCACCATCTTCCGGCTCTTCCTGCTCGAATCGGGGATCTACGGGCTGCTCGGCGGCATCGGCGGCGCCCTGCTGGGGACGGCGGTCTCCTTCGTGGCGGCCCCCTACATCAGCCAGAACGCCGCCACCTCCTTCATCAAGGGGACGCAGACCAGCGTCGACCCGCTGCTGCTCGCCGGCGCCGTCCTCTTCTCGACCCTGGTCGCCATGGTTTCCGGGCTCTACCCGGCCTGGAAGGCAGCCAAACTCTCTCCCGTGGAGGCGATCAGCTATGAGTGATGCCATCATCCGAACCGAGAACCTGACCAAGGAGTACGGCCGCGGAGCGACCCTGACCCGGGCGCTGCGCGGCGTGGATCTTGAAATTCCCCGGGGGAGCTTCACCTGCATCGTCGGCCCCTCGGGGCACGGCAAATCGACCCTGATGCACCTCATCGGCGCCCTCGACCGCCCCTCCGGCGGTTCTGTCCATATCGACGGCCAGGAGATCGCCGGCCTGGGAGAGAAGGCGCTGGCGGCGCTGCGCGCCGAGAAGATCGGCTTCGTCTTCCAGTTCTTCAACCTGCTGCAGAACCTCACCGCCCGGGAGAACATCGAGACCGCCCTGATGCTCGCCGGCGTCGGCGAGGCGCGCCAGCGGCAGCGGGCCGACGAACTGCTGGCCCTGGTACAGCTGGCCGAGAAGGCCGACGCCAAGCCGGGGCAGCTCTCCGGCGGCCAGCAGCAGCGGGTGGCGATCGCCCGGGCCCTGGCCAACGACCCGCCGGTGCTGCTGATGGACGAGCCGACGGGCAACCTCGACTCCAGCGCCGAGGCCGAGGTGATGGCGGTGCTCGAGGAGCTCAACCGCCAGGGGAAGACGGTCATCCTCGTCACCCACAGCGGCGAGATCGCCGCCCGGGCCAACCACCTGGTGCGGGTGCGCGACGGCCTGCTCGAAGGCCCCTAGGCAGCAACCGC
>NZ_JBFHGD010000239.1:0-4602 GCF_041583255.1 Trichloromonas sp.
GCTGGCGCCGACGCCGACAAACATCTCGATAAACTGCGAGGCCGAAATGCTGAAGAAGGGAACCTCGGCTTCTCCGGCTACGGCACGGGCCATGAGGGTTTTTCCGGTCCCGGGCGGCCCAACCAGCAGGATTCCCCGCGGCACCTTGCCCCCGAGTTTTTCAAATTTATGCGGGTCCCTTAAATACGCGATGATTTCCTGGAGTTCCTGCTTGGCTTCGTGCAGGCCTGCGACGTCGTCAAAGGTTACCCGCGACTGTTCCGGGGAGTACAGCTGGGCCCCGGATTTACTGAACCGGTTCAGTAAATTGCCCCCCATGCCGCCCTGCTGCTTCATCCGGCTGAAGATGTACCACCAGACCCCGATGATGATGACCCAGGGCAGCAGGCTGACCAGGACCGACACCCAGAAAGATTGATTTTCAGCCGCTTTGGTCTGAACCCTGACCCCGTGCTGCTCCAGCAGCGGGAGAAGTTCGGGATCTTCGATCGGCGGCAGGGTAGTGTGAAAGTGTAAAAACTCGCGTTCTCCTTGGAAGCGGCCGGCCATCAGCTGGTCGGCGGTCAGGGACATTTTCGTGCTGAAGCTGCCGGTGAGGTCGCCGCCCTGCAGGGTCACTTCAATGACCTGGGCGTTTTTGAGCTGCTGCTTGAGGAAACTGTAGGTGATTTCGGCAACCGGCTCGGCCGGCTGTGGCGGGAAAAGAGTGAGGTAGATGAGATTAAGCCCCACGATAAGGGCCATCACCAACAGGAGTCTCTGCAGAGGATTTTTCATGTCAAGGCCACACTGGGATTAAATGCTTTGGGCTTAATTATGTTTGCCGCAATTGTATATACAGGGTAACAGGAATTAGGATGCTTGCTCTGATTGTCTCTATTGTTTGGGGAGTTTCGTGAACGGTATATTCGACTCTGGTCCATTCTTTTGCACAGTGTCTGTGCGTCAATTTGTTCTGTGCCTGTGCCTTGGCTACAAAAAAAACCATGCGGCCGGTATCCCGGTCGCATGGCGTAGAATCATTGTCGACAGCAAGTGAGGCGGTTCACAGGGCTAACAGAAGCGAGGTTCTTTTAGCCGTTTGCCATGGCACTGGAGCTGCTTTCAGCGGGCGTGAAGGGACTATGCTTCCGAATCCTCTGGTAGAGAAATAGGTGCCGAGGGGGGCTCGACAGGCTGCGGCAGTTTGATCAACAGGCGGTTTTTCGGATCGTCCTCGCGGTGGCGTTTGATCAAAGATTTCTGGTTGCCGAAATAGTAGCGGACCCCCATCAGGGCGTGCTCGTAATTTTTCTCGCCAATGGCCGCTTCAGCGAAGAGCGCAAGCCCTTCTGCGGCCTGAAGTTCAACCCCAATATGTCCTTGGGTCTGGTCGCTGTCGGCAAAAGTCCCCCCGATTACAAGCCGCAGATTGTCAGCAGGGTACCAGGCCAGATCGAGGATTCCGTAAGCGGCATCGTCAATGTCACCGGTTTGGTGTCCCAGTAACGCCTCGGCGGTGAAAGGACCGAAATAGTATTCTCCTTCCAGGGCGTAGCGCTCGAACTGAGTGCCATCGTAGTCAACGTAGGACACCGCGAGCCCCAACAGATGACTCTGGGGGTCGCGGGTAAAGAGATGCAATCCAAGCCCTTTGATCTGGTCGGTACTGCCAATTTCACCGTAAATGGCGTCGAACTGAGTCCCCATCATCGCCCCGAGGGGGAGTGATGCGCTGCCCGATACGACCTTGGTATGATCGCCATCCATGTTGCCGTAAACGCCTTCCACCTTTCCGTTGGGGGCGGAAATGGCGTCGGCCAGAGAGAGCGAGGGCAGGGCCAGGGGCAGGCCCCACATCGCAGCCAGCACGATTAAAGCAGCCGCCAGAAAATGTCTTGAACATAGTGTTTTTTTCATTTTGTCCTCCCGGGATTGTGATTGACCATGCGTCGGTGGTTATGAAGTGAATCTGATGCGATCTCAGGTCTTGAAATCGACTGCTTTTTTGCAGCCGCAAAATGTGAAAAAATTAACAACTGCTTGATAGTATAAGTGCAGGCTAATGTCAATGTTTTTTATGTTTTCAGTTTGTGGGTGCCAGGAAAGAGAGTACGTCTACGGGAGGGCGCAGGAGGATATGATGCCGCGTTTCCTTGCCGCTTAATGGTACGTAAGACATCGAACTTTATATGGTTTTGCTGGGGTATTCACCTGTGGAGAGGTCGACAGAGGCCAGCCTAGCCAATTAAGTTCGTAGAAGAAGCTCGTGGGCCGTGAAAAGCCACGGCTTGGGCTGTCTGTCTTTCCGAAAGGGGGAGGGCGGTTTCAAGGGGAAGGCAACGGGTGTTCAGTTTGCCGAATAGTCAGAGAGAGCGTCGCGAGCGACCTAATGGGGGGCACAAGCTTAGCGGCAATCATAGTTCAATTAGTGGGTGGCGGTCAGTGCCAGGAGGAGGGCTTCTTCCTCGGCGGGGAGAACGGTGCGCAGGTTGAGCAGCAGGCGGTTGTCCTGGCAGCGGCTGGCGACCGGCGGCCGGCTTTCACGCAGGGCGACGGCGAGGGCGTCGACGGAAAGGTCACGGGGGGCCAGGGCGACAGCATAACCGGGAAGCTCGGTGAGGGGGAGGGCGCCGCCGCCGACGGCGGAGGGTTCAGGAACCACGGTCACGACGGCGCGCTCGCCCAGGCTCTTCTGCAGGCGGGCGGCGTAGGCGCGGCTGCGCTGCTCCAGTTCGGCGGCCGGCATGCTGAGCATGCGCAGCACCGGAATTTCTCGGATGGCCTGCTCGCGGTCGAGGTAGAGGGCCAGGGTCGCCTCGAGGGCGGCCAGGCTGAGCTTGTCAATGCGCATGGCGCGGGCCATCGGATGATGGCGGATCTTGTCGATGGCGGCGCGGCTGCCGACGATCAGCCCGGCCTGGGGGCCGCCGAGCAGCTTGTCGCCGCTGAAGGTGACCACGTCGATGCCGGCTTCGACCGCCTCGCGCACGGTCGGCTCGCGGGGGAGGCCGAAGGGGGAGAGGTCCATCAGCATGCCGCTGCCGAGGTCCTCCATCACCGGGATGCCGTGGCGATGGGCCAGTTCGACCATTTCGGCGGCCGGCACTTCCTTGGTGAAGCCGACGATGCGGTAGTTGCTGGTATGCACCTTGAGCAGCAGGCCGGTCTGCTCGCCGATGGCGTTGGCGTAATCCTTCAGATGGGTTTTGTTGGTGGTCCCCACTTCCTTCAGAATGACACCGCCGGCCTCCATCACGTCGGGGATGCGGAAGGCGCCGCCGATCTCGATCATTTCGCCGCGGGAGACGACGGCTTCCTTCCCCTTGGCCAGGGCGGTCAGCGCCAGCAGCACGGCGCCGGCATTGTTGTTGACCACCGCGGCGGCCTCGGCGCCGGTCAGCCGGCAGAGGAGCTGATCGATGTGCGAATAGCGATGGCCGCGCTGGCCGGTGGCCAGGTCGAATTCGAGGTTCGAGTAAGAACGGCTGACCCGGTCGATAGCGGCCAGCGCCGCTTCGCACAGGGGCGCGCGGCCGAGGGTGGTGTGCAGCAGGGTGCCGGTGGCGTTGATCACCTGGCGCAGCGAGGCCGCCATCTTGGTCTCGGCCAGCCGCACCGCCGCTTCGGCGACGGCGTCAGCAGACAGGTCGAGGCCCGAAGATTCCCGCAGGATCGCCTGTCGCAGGGCGTCGACCGTCTCCTGGGCCGCTTCCAGCAGCAGTACGTGGGGGCAGCGTTGGGCCAGGGTCTGCATGGCGGGGCTCTTGAGCACGCGGTCGACAGCGGGGAGTTGGCGCAGCAGGGTCTGTTTGTCGGTCATGGCTATTCCTGAAAAAGGCCCGGGTTCCTGAACCCCGGGCCTTTTATTGATTCGGGCCGACAGCGCTGAGTCTGGCTGTCGCACTGGGTTTTTCAGGTGGCTCGATTCTGGCAGCAGGTGGGGCAGGGTGCCGCAGACTGTCGCCTGAATGCTCTGATTGTGCCGAAAAGTATAGCCTGTCCGACGGGGGGAGTTCAACAGCCATTATTCAGATACTTCTGGTTTTCGGGCTGGTTTCGTTTGGGCTATGACGGCGGGCTTCTCCAGGTCATTTGTCTTCCGGCAAAAGGGGCGCCGATGTAATCCGGGGGGGGCGTAATTTTCATTGTCGGGATTGTATTTCAGCCGTCCGGCTTCACCGGTGATGAAATCCCATCTACCCTAGAGCGAAGTGTTTTTCGCAACCTCTGCCATCGCCAGGCATTCAGTAGACGACCCGGTTGAACTGGACGGGAGCGGGGAGGACAACTTGCTCAAGGTCCGGGTCTGTCCTCGGCCGGGGGAGATCCCCGGCCGCTCGCTCAACCGTGTTGAGACGTCCGCCTTTTTTGAATGGTTTCAATCCTCGGCCGGGGGAGATCCCCGGCCGCTCACCCCACCGTTGGTCACTGTCCCACCAACCGCCGGTTTCAATCCTCGGCCGGGGGAGATCCCCGGCCGCTCCACCGAAGGCGGGGGGGACCGGAAGGCAACCTCCCGTTTCAATCCTCGGCCGGGGGAGATCCCCGGCCGCTCGTGTGGGATATGTTGCCTGGTGGGCGGGGTAATGATGTTTCAATCCTCGGCCGGGGGAGATCCCC
>NZ_JBFHGD010000240.1:0-4581 GCF_041583255.1 Trichloromonas sp.
ATGGCGATCAGGGCGATCAGCGTACTGCCGCCGATCTCAGGCAGATACCAGACGGGGTAATTCATGCGCACCCTCCCGGGGAGTAATAATAATTGCACGGTCCGAAAATCGATTCGCAACCGGATCAGCTACCGTTATATAACATCTCCCTAATATTGACCAGACAAACCCTGCCAATCACCAATCACCGCCTTTCCCTGCCGGATCACAGAAACCGGGTATAATTGTAAGCGTCTTTCTCATTGAAAGGAGCGCCATGGCTCGATTTATCCTCTTCTGGGGATTCGCATGCATCGTCTTTGGTCCAGCGGCCTTCGCCGCCCCCCTCGATCTGCAGGAGCTGATCCGCCAGGTCGAAATCCAGTACAGCGGCCACTCGTCGCGCGCGCTGGTGCGCATGGAAGTCGCAACCGAAAACTGGCAGCGCTCGCTGGAAATGGAATCCTGGTCGCTGGAGCGGGACCACTTCCTCACCCGCATCCTGGAGCCGGCCAAGGAGCGCGGTGTCAGCACCCTGAAGGTGGAGAAGGAAGTCTGGAACTACCTGCCCAAGGTCGACCGGGTCATCAAGGTGCCGCCCTCGATGATGGGCGGTTCGTGGATGGGGAGCCACATCACCAACGACGACCTGGTCAAGGGGAGCGAGGTCGACCAGGACTACACCTTTGCCCTGGCCGATGAGACGGAAACCGTCTGGCGCATCGAGTGCCTGCCGAAACCGGATGCGGCGGTGGTCTGGGGCAAGCTGATCTACGAAATCGAAAAGACGCGCAAGCTGCCGCTGCGGGTGGAGTATTACGACGAAGCGATGGAACGGGTGCGGGAGATCATCTTCGACGACGTGCAGACGGTGTCGGGACGGGCCCTGCCGCTGCGCATGACCGTGCGCCCCCTCGACAAGCCGGCCGAGCGGACGGTGATGCACTACCGGGAAATCGAGTTCGACATTTCCCTGGCACCGGATTTCTTCTCCCTGCGCACCCTGAAGGCGCGCTGACCGTGCTGCTCTCCCTCGCCTTCCGCAATCTCTGGCGCAACAGCCGCCGCACCCTGCTGACCCTGTCGGCCATGGTGGTTTCCACGGCGCTGCTGATTCTGGCTCTCGGCGTCTTTTCCGGCATGTTCGCCGATATGCTGGCCTCGGCCACCGAGCAGTATTACGGGCACCTGGTGATCTCGGCGCAGGGCTACCAGGACGACCGCGACATGTTCGCCAACATGGATGCCGACGCCGGCCTCGCCGGCCGGCTGCGCAGCCGACCGGAGGTACGCGGGGTTTCGGCCCGGCTGCGCGCCTTCGGCCTGGTCGCCCATGCCGACAACACCTACCCGGCCGAACTTCTCGGCGTGCAGTCGGCGCAGGAGAAACGGGTCACCAGCTTCAGCAGTCAGCTGGTCGCCGGCCGCTACCTCGACGCAACAAAGACCGGGGGCGCGATGATCGGCGCCGGGCTGGCGAAAAAACTCGGGGTGAAGCCGGGCGACGAGCTGGTCTTTCTCACCCAGGCCGCCGACGGCTCTATCGGCAACGACCTGCTACAAGTCACCGGCATTTTCGAAACCGGCGCCGGCAGCCGCGACAACGCCCTGGTCCTGGTCAACCTCCCCTGGCTGCAGAAGCTCTGCGTGCTGCCGGGGCGCACCCATGAACTGGCGGTAACCATCCACGAGCCGATGCAAGCCTCTGAGCTGGCGTCCCGACTGCAGACAGAGCTCCCCGCCGGCCTGGAGCTGCACACCTGGGGCCAGCTGCTGCCGGAGATGCAGGAGGTCATCGCCAGCTACAACGTGTCGCGCCTGATCCTGGTCGCCATCCTCTACGCCGCCACCGGGCTGGGGATTCTCAACACCATCTTCATGTCGGTGATGGAGCGGACCCGCGAGTTCGGCATCCTCATGGCCATGGGGATGAAGCCGCGCTCGGTACAGGCCCTGGTGCTGCTCGAAACCCTGGCCATGGGGGTTATTTCCATAGCGTTCGGGGTGGTCATCGGGCTGGCCATGACCCTCTACATGGAACGGGTCGGCGTCGACCTGAGTCCGTACCTGTCGGCGGTCACCTACGCCGGCGGCACGATCATGCCGCGGCTCAGCGCCGCCTTCGAGGCAGACAACGTGGCCGTCCCGGCCGTCGCCCTGCTGCTCATCTCCCTGGTCGCCGGCTACTTCCCCTCCCGGCGGGCGGCACGGCTGCAGCCGATCGAAGCAATCCGTGAAGACTAGAGGAATGGCATGGAAAGCCTGAAGCTGGCCTGGAAAAACCTCTGGCGCAATCGCCGCCGCACCCTCATCACCCTGACGGCGATGGGCTTCAGCCTTTTTCTGCTGCAGACCTTTCACAACCTCTCCTTCGGCGTCTACGCCCAGATGGTCGACAGCGGGGTGCGGGCCGGCTCGGGGCATATCGCCGTCTATCGCGGCGATTACGCGAAAAGTCGGGACGAAAAGTTGAGTTTCGCCGAAGCGGGGCTGGCCGGGCAGGTCGCCGATCTGCCCGGCGTACGCCGAGCGCTGCCGCGGGTCTATCTGCCGGGGCTGGCCCAGTCGAGCCGGGAGAGCCGCGGCATCCTGCTGCTGGGGGTCGACCCGGCGGCCGAGGCGGCGGTTAACCCGTTCTGGAAAAAGCTGCCGGCCGGGCAGAATATCCGCTCGCTCTCCGGGCGCGATGCGCTGGTCGGAGAGCGCCTGCTGAAGGAACTGAAAATCAGCGCAGGGAGTAAATTCGTGGTCACCGTGCAGAACCGCAACGGCGAGTTGACCAGCGAGCTGCTGCGGGTGCGGGGCGTTCTGCGCACCGGCCTCAAGGATGTGGATGGCGGCATGGTCATGGTCGGCCGCGAGCGGGCCGCCGCCATGGCCGGTATTGCCGGCGAAATCCACGAACTGGCGATCATCCTCGCGCGGGCCGATGACGAAGCCCGCCTGCTGCCGGTGCTCCGCCAGCTCACGGCGGAGCGTCCGGAGCTGCGCCCGACCTCCTGGGAGATCGCCATGCCGAACCTCTCCGACGCCATCCGCCTCGACTATGCCAGCCAGAAGTTCATTTTCGTCATCATCCTGCTGATCGTCACCATCAGCGTAGTCAACACCCTGCTGATGTCGGTGATGGAGCGCATCCGCGAGTTCGGCGTCATCCTCGCCCTCGGCGCCACGCCGGGACGGCTGCGGCTGTTGGTGCTGGCTGAGGCGCTGATCCTCGGCACGGTCTCCATGCTGCTGGGAACACTGCTCGGCTGCGCCTCGACCTGGTACCTGGTCAGCCGTGGGCTCGACCTGCGCAAGCTGGTTCCCGACACCCTGGAGTTCGGCGGGGTCGTCTTCGACCCGGTGATGCGGGCCGCCTGGGATCTCCCCTGGATGCTGCAGATGGGCCTCTACGTCATTGCCCTCTGCCTGCTCGCCTCGGTCTACCCGGCCATCAAGGCCGCCCGCATCGCCCCGGCTGAAGCGATGCGGCACGGGTAACCCATTGTTCTGACTTTTCCGATGGAGCCACAATGCCCCTGATCCAGATGCAGAACGTCAGCAAGATCTACTCTCTCGGCAACCAGAGGGTGACCGCCCTCGATGACGTGAGCCTGCGGGTCGAAGCCGGCGAGTTCACCGTCTTCGCCGGCCCCTCGGGGAGCGGCAAGACCACCCTGCTCAACCTGGTCGGCTGCCTCGACCAGCCGACCGCAGGGACCATCGCCATCGACGGCCGGGATGTCGGCGGCAGCACGGTGCGGGACCTGGCCGACTTCCGCCTGCGCCACATCGGCTTCATCTTCCAGTCGTACAACCTGATCCCGGTACTGACCGCCGCGGAAAACGCCGAGTTCACCCTGATGCTGCAGAAAGTTTCCAAAGCAGAGCGCCGGCGCCGCATCGAAGGGCTGTTTGCCGAACTCGGCATCGGCGGGCTCGAAAATCGTCACCCCAACGACCTCTCCGGCGGACAGCAGCAGCGGGTCGCCGTGGCCCGCGCCATGGCCGCCGAACCGCGGGTTATTTTGGCCGACGAACCGACCGCTAATCTCGACTCTAAAACCAGCGAAGAGCTGCTCAGGCTCATGCGCCGGCTCAACGAAGAACAGGGGACAACATTCCTGTTCAGCTCCCACGACCCCCAGGTGATCGACATCGCCCGCCGGGTGATCCGGCTCAAAGACGGCCGGCTCGAATCGGACTCCCCGCAAGCCGGCGGATCGTCGGCATGACCGCCCGCCCGCTGCCGCCCGTTATCGCCGGACTGCTGCTTGCACTCTGCCTCGTCTTCTGCGCCGGCAGCGGCCATTGCGAGCTGCCGGACGGAACCCAGCTGGGCGGGCACCTGAAATCCCTCAACCTGCACCTGGAACAACTGCCCACGGGCAGCAACGAGGCCGGCGCTATCTCCTCGAACAACCTGCGCCTTGACCTGTCGATTCCGGCCACCGAATCCGCCACCGTTGAATTTGCCATCGACGGCAGATCCCTCTATGCCGATCCCGGCTCAGGCCTTGCCCTCCCCGGCGATTCCCCCAACCGCCGCCTCGACCTGGAGAAAAACTGGAACGACGGGGAGTGGTTCAGCCAGCAGCTGGCCGTCGATCGCCTCAA
>NZ_JBFHGD010000241.1:0-4555 GCF_041583255.1 Trichloromonas sp.
AGGGAGAGAACAAACTGGCGGTGTACATAGTTCAGCCTTCCGCACATTGCGGTACATTTATGGCTGGCACACCGGACATATTTTAATATTTTCCATGGAATACACGAATTATTCCGGCGCGGAGCCTATTCCACATTGAATCACAGTTAAATTACGCATACGTCCCGATGCCTGAACGCACACCCATATCCCACAGTGCATTCAAGTTAAATCCAGTTCAGACTCCTTCAGATAATCCCCATAGTCCATACCCGTTTAGCTCTTCACGCTGCATCCGTGATGCACAGGCTTTCCAAAGGACGTCAACCCCTTTTTTCCCGCTCCCGCTCGTCCCTGCGCATGTCGAGGTACAGATCCTCGACTTTCTTCCGTGCCCAGGGCGTCCTGCGGAGAAATTTGAGACTGGATTTCACCGAGGGGTTGCTGATGAAACAGTTGATGTCGATGCATTGGCCCAACTCGTCCCAGCCGTAGGACGCGACCAGGCTGTTCACGATCTGTTCCAGGGTTACCCCGTGCAGCGGGTCATTGTTTTGCTGTTGACTCATGGGTGGCATCGTCCTTGTTTTTGGAGACATTGCGAGGCAGTTGTCGGCGGGACGCAATCCGGCGAAGGGTGCATGTGCGGTTACCGGATCAGGCGCGCCGCCGCCGCCGCAGCAGCAGGTAGCGGGCGGCATACCAGAGGAGCATGGTCAGAGCAATAAGCGGCAGCGCCGGGATAAAGAGACCGGTCGCCTGCGCCAGCACGATGGCGCCAAAGAGCGCGGCCACCGAGACCGGCAGGTAGCGACCGATGCGGCCCTGGCGCGCCAGCGTCTCGCCGAACGCCCCGATCAGGTTGTCGTTGACCCCGTGGCGCCGGGCGACGATGGCGAAGAAGACTACCATGATCCAGTCGGAGATCCCGAAGACCGGCGCCAGGGCGGCAGAGCCGGGGAACACCAGCTTGATCAGAACCATGTCGATGAGCGGCGGCGGCCCCTCGGGGGCCAGGTAATAGTCCTGGATCTGCTGCGTGAAGCTGGCGGTCGGCCCGTAGAGCCAGCTGGAGAAATCGGCCAGCGTCATCACAAAACAGATCGGCACGATTTCCCACAGCCGTTGGACATACCGGGCCAGCGCAGCCGCGGTGAGAGTCGCGACCAGCAGCAGCAGGCCCGACTTGAGCACGGCCAGCAGCGGCAGCCAGCCAGCGCCGGGAGGCAGCAGGTTGAGCAGCCAGATGCTCAGTGCCAGGGTTAAGCCCCAGAAGAGATAAAAGCCGCGGCTGCGGTCTTCGGGGTGCAGCAGCAATGCGGGGAGTAGCAACTGGGCGGCGGCGAACAGCTGCAGGGCGACAAAGCCGCCGGACAGCCAGGGGGTAGCGGCTTCGATCAACCGTCCGCTCGACCAGAGCCCGAAGATCGCGCAGCTCCAGAGCAGGTGGCTGGCGATCAGCAGGAAGATCATGCGCCGGTTCGATTTGCTGAAGGTGGTGAAGGGGTGTAGAGACATGGCCCCATTATGCCCTGTCTGGCCTGCGGGGGACACCCCATTTTTTCATGAAGGGTGAGAATGTCTCCGGATGCGGGTCAGCGCGGCCGCAGGATTGCACGCCGCGGGGAAGGCCGCCGGTCTTT
Source organism: Trichloromonas sp. (assembly GCF_041583255.1). Lineage (NCBI taxonomy): Bacteria > Pseudomonadati > Thermodesulfobacteriota > Desulfuromonadia > Desulfuromonadales > Trichloromonadaceae > Trichloromonas > Trichloromonas sp. The sequence goes on from NZ_JBFHGD010000241.1 coordinate 1,623, forward strand.
GCTGCAGGCTCGACATATCGGGCCCCCTGAGGGCTACGGCATTTCCTTCGCCGGCAACCTTACGCTGAAGGTCGAACCGGCGCCGGGGGCGCTGCGGACGGAGATCGTGCCGCCGTGCAGCTCTACCAGGGAGCGGGTGATCCAGAGACCGAGGCCGGTCCCCCCGACCTCGCGGGTGGTGGCGTTGTCGGCCCGGTAAAACTTGGTGAAGAGCCGGGCCTGCTCCTTCCGGCTGAGGCCGATGCCGGTGTCCGACACCTCGATGCTGAGTTTGCCGGGCTCGCGCAACGCCGAAACGCCGATGCGGCCGCCGGCGGGGGTGTATTTGCAGGCATTGGAGAGCAGGTTGACCATCACCTGGACCACCCGGTTCGGGTCCCCCTCCACCACCGGCAGGTTGGCGGGGAGGTCGAGGGACAGGGACTGCCCCTTGGCCTCGATGGCGGGACGCAGGGACTCGGCGGCGTTGCGGATGATCTGGGCCAGGTCGAGCGGGGTCGGCTTCATTTCGATGCGGCCGGCCTCGATGCGGGAGACGTCGAGCAGATCGTTGATCAGGGCGGTCAACCGGTCGGTGTTGCGCTGGACGATGCCGAGAAAATCGGCCTGCTCGTCCTGTAGTTCGCCGGCGTCACCGTCCAGCAGCATCTCCACGTAACCGGAAATGGAAGTGAGCGGGGTGCGCAGTTCGTGGGAGACCAGGGAAACGAACTCGGATTTCATCCGGTCGAGCTCCCGTTCGCGGGTCACATCGCGAAAGACGAAGAGTCGCCCCAGCCGCCCCCCTTCAGTATCGCGCACCACGGTGGAGAAGAGCTCGTGCTCCCGCCGCCGCGGCCAGTGCTGGGAGAGGATATCGGTAAACTCGCCCCGGCCGCTGCCGTGCAGGGCACCGCGGAATTTCCGGTAGCCCGGCGAGTCGTCGAACATCCGCTCCATCTCCGGCAGCAGCGCGGCGAAGGTGTTGCCCAGGATATCCCCCTCGCTGACCTTGAAAAACTGCTCGAAGCTGCGGTTGAGCGCAAGCAGCTCGCCCGCGGGCGAAACCAGCAGCATCGCCTCGCTGGTCGCGTCGAGGATGGCCCGGACTTCGCTGCGGGCCAGGTCCGTCTCCCGGTAGAGCTCTTCGAGCCGGGCCACGGTATCGCGGAGCTGCTGCTCGATCCCGCGGCGGATGCTGAGGTCGTGGACCAGGCCGACAAAGCGCGTTTTCCCTCCCCAGGGCATTTCCCCCACGGAAAGGTTCACCGGGAACCGGCTCCCATCGAGGCGTACCCCCTCCAGGGTACCCAGCATTTCCCCCTTTTGTTCACCAGCATCGCCGAGGGTAACGGCTCGCGCGACCGCTTCGCTCCCCGGAATCAGCTCCTCTATGGTTCTGCCGACCAGCGTGGCCGCCGCTCCAGCGAAAAGCCTCTCCGCCACCGGGTTCAGCGACTCGATGATCCCCGCCCCGTCGAAGACCACCATGCCGTCCGCCAGGCTGCGCATCATGGTGGCAAGCCGGGCGGCATTGAGCTCGGTCTCGGCCCAGGCGGCCAGGTCGCCCAGGGCCCTGCGGTCATCGCTGCTCAACTGGCGGGGGTGATGATCGATCAGGCAGAGGGTGCCGACCCGCTGACCGCGGGGGCCGTGCAGCGGCTGGCCGGCATAGAAGCGGACATGGGGCGGACCGGTGACCAGGGGGTTGTCGAAAAAGCGGGGATCCTGCTCGGCGTCGGGGATAATGAGCGGCTCGTCGTGAAGGATGGCGTGGCCGCAGAAGGAGATGTCGCGGGGGGTCTCGGAAACGGTCAGCCCCACGCACGACTTGAACCACTGGCGGTTGGCATCGACCAGGCTGACCAGCGCCACCGGCACGCCGAACAGGCGGGAGGCGACCCGGGTGATGCGGTCGAAGCGCTCCTCCGGCGGAGTATCGAGGATCGCCAGGCCCCGCAGCTCGGCCAGCCTGGCCTCTTCGTAGTCGGGGATCGGTGCGTTCAGCATGGGATACTCCCGCGGTGAACCGTGAAAAACATTTAACAGCAAAAACTACAATCACAAACCACCTGCATAGCAGGTGTTTAAGGATAGTCCCCTCTCCCCTGTGACGCAGCCTTCGCGGCGTGGACGTTTTGAGAAAAGGCGGGCGGATGTTTGAGCGAAGCGAGTTTTCGCCCGACCTCAAAACGTCTGCGCTGCGAAGGGCCCCCGAAGGGCAAGGAGCGGGGTGCCCTTTCTCTGCTTACTCTCTTTGGGCAAGCAAAGAGAGTAAGTCGACGTCTGGGGGCGAAACCCCAGGGTTTTATAACTTGTTCAGGGTGAAGGTTCAGTCAATGACCACCTGCTCACCGGCCCCGGAAATCACCGCATCGATCCAGCCCAGAACGATCTCGCCGTCCTGGCCGTGAAGCTTTTCGGCCAGGTGCTTGCGCAGCGGCGTCGGCAGGTTGCTGCGGGGGTCGCCCGGGCAGAGCAGCGGCGCGTGGACCTCGCCGGAACCGTAGCGGCCGGTCAGCGGGTTGACGGAGAACTCCCGCTCGTGCTTGGCGGCAATGGCTTCGGTGCGCCGCCACTGGCCGCTCTCCTTATCGAGGCGGACCTGCAGGGTGCTGCCGTAGGCCTTGACCAGCTCGTAGATGTGGGTCACCTTGTTGCGGTCGAGCATCAGCTCCGCGGCCAGCTGCCGGCGCTCGTTCCGGGTCAGGTTGCCGAGCCGTCCCGCCTCTATTTTTGCCGCCAGGGGGTCGTCGCCGCCCTCGGTGCCGAAGCGAGCGCGGTACTGCTCGTGGGCGCGGCGCAGCAGCGCCTGCGACGTCTCGTCCAGCAGCCGGGCATGGCGCTCGCTGCCGCTGCGGTATCCGTTTTTCCCGGCAGCACAATCAGCTGGCCAATAGTGATCAGCTCATCCTTGAGGTCGTTTAGCTTGAGCAGGGCCTGGGTGGTGGTGC
>NZ_JBFHGD010000242.1:0-4532 GCF_041583255.1 Trichloromonas sp.
GTGTCACCAGTCGTGTCACCAGTCGTGTCACCAGTCGTGTCACCAGTCGTGCCGCCGGTCGTGCCACCAGTCGTGCCGCCGGTCGTGCCGCCGGTCGTGCCGCCGGTCGTGCCGCCGGCAGCGCTTTCTGTTCCGCCAGCTATTTCTTGTTGTGTGCGGATAAAGTCAAACGACTGAGGAGAACTGCCATCATTGCTGTCGAGCGTAAAAAGGTTGGCGGTGTTTTCCTTCTTGCTCAAAACCCAGCCTGTGGGCAATGAGGGTCCGCACATGCTGGCGACCAGTGCCGCATCAGTTGACGTGTTAAGCGTAAAAGCAAGCTGACTAATGGCGGGAACCGTTTTCCCCGGAGGGAAAAGGATTGTCCATGTTGTTTTATTCCCGTTATCAGCCAATTTGACACCCAGGTCCACCGTCAAATCTGGTGAGCTGTTGGGGATGGTGACGCCCTCAATGAAAATATCGAATTTTTCACTTTGGGCCATCGCGGGAAGGGCCCATGATTGCAGATATAATGCAATTGTGCATGAAAACACGATAAGTAATTTCATGGCGGGTTTTCTCCTCAGTTAAGGTCGGTCCTGTCGTTATAGGATTGATGGGGTTTATTTAAATCGTTGTCGGATGCACCATGCTTTGCTTGGTTAGAGTGCATTGTTCCTGTTCATTATTATGTTATGCAGTCTGATGTTGTCAAGGAGGGTAGACCGGATATTTATTGATTTCGGTTTATCTGTAAGTCTTTAACGCCTGGCATGCCCTGTTGTCGAATGTTTTTACACTGGGCCATTTTCATTTCTTCTTTTGTTGTTTAAGGCCTTGAAAATACACATATTATTCAGTGGCACGTAAATTGTATTGTGTTAATGTGTTTTTTTATTGGTTGTCTGGCTGATGTCATGTAGCTGGATTCACAGGTTTTTACGGCGATGCTCAACTGCCTGGTCCGCCACCGATTATTTGCCGCTGAAACTGGCGAAATGAATCTGTGCAAGCGGTAAGGATGTTGGGTGTCGCTTGTTGACGACATGCTATCTTTGCGATTTTTAACAGGAACGACTTTTCTCAGCAAGCCAGCGTATCCGATAGGAGACACTTTGGAGGGGGATATCCCCGGTTTTTCTCTTTTGATGTTGTAATATCAGGTAATCCTTGAGCTTTTAATCTTGGCCTGAAAATGGCTTCATCGGTACCCAGTGCTGATGATCTCTATGGAAGGGGGACGTCTTGCGCTGAACAGGGGGGATGATTCTGTCCGGTAACCGCCATATAAAAGAGGAATCCTTTTGAAAACCTTCGAATTTAAAAAAATCGAGCAATGCGACCCTTTATTGAAAGAGGTTCTGGCGCTGAGATACAAGGTTTATTGCGAAGAGCGGGGCTTTGAAAAACCGCAGGACCATCCCGATGGCTTGGAACGGGATGAGTACGATGGGCACTCCGTACATTTTGCCGCGATTGTGCGACATGGGGAGTGCGGTGATGGCCGGCAGGAGGAAAAGGTCGTCGGTACGGTTCGCCTGATTCTCGATTCAGTGAAGCGTTTTCCTGTCGAACAAGCGTTTGAGTTTAGCAAGAACCTTTCCCATCTCAAACGAAACCAGGTTGGTGAAATTTCACGACTGGCTCTGTCCAAGCACTATTGCAGTGAATTTAAAGGCCGGATGCGTTGGCAATCCGATGCGGGCGAGCTGGTCAACGGATTGTTGCGTTGTCTGGCCCAGGAGAGCCTGGAGCGCGGAATTACTCACCTGTATGCGGTGATGGCAAGGGGGTTGCCGATTCTGCTGGCGCGCAAGAAAATTCTCTTTTCGCAGATCGGCCCCGAAAAAGAATATCACGGTCTTCGCACCCCCTATATTGGAGCGGTCAGGGATATCGTCAGCCGAAATCCGGAACTTTTTCTGGGATTTCAGGAGTCGGAACGTGTCAGTGCGGTGGCCTGATCGGGATTTCGCCCGGTGGGTTTTACTCCATCGTTTTGCGCATCTCTTTAAGGATGTAGTGGCGCAGAATTCGCATCAGCGGATTTTTCCCGCCCCCCCAGACATACCCCTTGTGAAGCTTTCTGCGTAGCATGTCGATCTGCAGGTAATGGGGGACCGCTTTTGGTCCCTTTTTACCGGTTAGGATTTTCACTACCTCTGTGGCTACCAGTGATGCAGCCAGGGTGCATGCCGGCGACACCGCCGGTCCTTTTTCTTCTTTGATACTCACCTTGCTGCGGTCGAGATAATTCAAATGGTAGGGTCGCGGGGTCAGTCCCGCAGTGAATGCCGCCAGTTTTTCAAGCTGTTCCATGTCGTCTGTGATGCCGAAGTAGTCGTCAAAAGACATCCCCTTGGGCGCAAAGGCCTGGAGAGTCGCTCCGAATCCCAGAGGCGCCGCTGTCACGGCATAGATCCCCTTGCTTCTGGCAGTTTTGAAAATCAGGCGCCGGATATCGATCTGAAAAAAATCAATGCCGTCGACATAGGTGTCTACGCCGTCGAGAAAGCGATCGACATTGGCTGCCGAAATCCCCTCTCTGAACAGGTTGATCTCTGCTTGCGGATTGATGTCACGGATCATTTCAGCCATCACCTCAACTTTGTGCCGGCCCGTTGTGCTGTGAAATGCCCCGAACTGGCGGCTGATATTCACCGGTTCAAAGACATCGAGGTCGGCGATGTTGAATTTACCGACACCGAGACGTGCCAAGGTCAGCAGATGGATGCCCCCCACGCCTCCTGCTCCGGCCACGGCGACTCGCGATTCGAGCAGGCGGATCTGCTCGGCTTCGGTCAGCAGGCCGATGTTGCGAGAAAATTCATTGTTAATCAGATTGCGGATGTTCATTGTTCCGTCCTTACGATGTAGCCAGCTAGACCAAGTTCTGATTGAATCCGGGGCAGCAGGGCTTTGGCCTCTGCGAAATCTTTCAGACCTGTCACGCGAACCTTGAAGGTCCCTTTGATTTCAACAACAATCACCGGTTTTCCAGAGACCCTGGTCGAATGCTCCCTGAGCTGTTCTGCGTTCTCTCTGTTTACAAAAGAGCCCAGCTGAATGCTGTACTCCTTTTCTGCTGGCAGGGTGGCGGGTGCCGTTGTGGTGAAGGGGGCCGCTGTTCGCACAGGAGGAGTCAGCAGCAGCTGCAGGCGGGATGTCGGCAAATTGAAGTCAGGCTGGTAGAATGATTTGCTGATCAACCAACCATCGAGGGGGGCGGCCACAGCTGCCTGCAGCTGCAACAGCGCGATGCCTTGCTCATTGATGGCGGTAAGGTAGCTGTTGTAGTTGGTGAAAAATTCGGCCTCCATTTCCAGGAGGTCGGCCAGAGTGCGACGACCTTCAGCAAATTCTTCAACAGATCGGGTCATCATCATTTCGCTGGCTCGTGTTTTGCTGAGCCAGGCGGCGGTAACTTGTTCTTTTTCCTGTATCGTCGCCCAAAGGTCGTCGGTTTCATTTTTTATGCTTTGTGCGAAGGCTTCCTGCTGGTAGCGCAAGCGCTCCTTGTCTGCTTTGGCCCGACGGATTTCGGCGAGGTTTTTCCCCCATTCGAAAATTGACCATTCCAGCCGCGCGCCAGCCGCCCATACTTCATCGCGCTCGAGATTGTTTTCGTCCTGGCGAGTATACTCTCCGTACAACGAAACCTGGGGGTAGAGTCTGCTCTCTGAGGCTTTTACGTCGGCTTGCGCCGCGTTGATTTGCTGTTGCAGCGCCAGATAGTCTTTGCGGTATGAAAGGACTGAAGCTTTCAGGTTTTGTGCTTCGGGGGAGAGGCTTTGATAGCTGCTCGGGGCCTTCAAGGTTAAATCAGTTGTCGGGTCGAGGTAGAGAGCGTTTTTTAACTGGTTTAAGGTCACTTTTTCTCTTGATTTGAAACGATATAGTTCCGCCCCGGCAAAAGACAGTTCTGCTTCTTGCCGCAATACGTCTTCGGTTTTGATATAGCCCTCTGCTTGCAACTCCTGAAGGATCCGAAGACGTTCTTTTTTTGCCTGTAAGGTCTTTTCGCGGGTCTCTCGTTGCAGTTGCTGATTGAGGGCCCGGAAAAAAAGTTCTCCGGTGTCCCGTTTCAGCAAACTCTGTTGCCGAAGGGTGTTCAGGCGGGCTTGCTCTTCTATGCTTTTTGACTTGTTCAGGTTCTGTACGAGTTTCCCCCCCTTGAATACCGGTTGCTCGAGAAGCAGGCTGGCCGATTTAAACCGGCGGTCCCCAAAAAGATGGACATCCTGCCCCGGCATTCCTGTGTCAAAGGAGTTTGCGTCAATGATCAGCCGGTTGGGGCGATCGAGCAGGGTGTACTCGCCGGTCAGCTTGAGGGTGGGGAAAAAACTTTTTACGGCGATGTTCACGTCTTCGCCCCTGGCATGTTCATTGGCCTGATGAGCTTTCAGATTGCGATCATTCTGAACGGCCAGCGAAAGACATTCTTCGAGACTCAATTCCAGCGCCCATGCCGGGATGGTGGTTAGTAACAGCATGCAGAAGATGGTGAATAGTCGTGTCATAAGAGTATCTAGGCTAAAGGCTAAAGGCTA
>NZ_JBFHGD010000243.1:0-4477 GCF_041583255.1 Trichloromonas sp.
CCTGGAGCAGATCCCCATCGTGCCGCTCTACTATTCTCAAGTGCGGCCGGTGGTGGCGCGCGACGGCATGCTGATCATGGTCGATGACGAGCGGATGGAACTTAAGGCCGGCGAAAAGGTGGAGATGAAGTCGGTGCGCTTTCGCACCCTGGGGTGCTATCCGCTGACCGGCGCGGTGGAATCGACCGCGGCCACTTTGCCCGAAATCATCCAGGAGATGCTGCTCACCCGCACTTCCGAACGGCAGGGGCGCCTGATCGACCATGACCAGGCCGGTTCGATGGAGAAAAAGAAACAGGAGGGATATTTCTGATGGCTCACCAGTCCGAACTCATCGCAGAAGACATACACGCCTACCTCAAGGCCCAGGAAGAGAAGTCGCTGCTGCGCTTCATCACCTGCGGCAGCGTCGATGACGGCAAAAGCACCCTGATCGGACGGCTGCTGTGGGACTCGAAGATGATCTTCGAAGACCAGCTCGCCGCCCTGGAGGCCGACAGCAAACGGGTCGGCACCCAAGGGGAGAAGATCGACTACGCCCTTTTGCTCGACGGGCTGCAGGCCGAGCGCGAGCAGGGGATCACCATCGACGTGGCCTACCGCTTCTTCTCCACCGACAAGCGCAAGTTCATCGTCGCCGACACCCCCGGCCACGAGCAGTACACCCGCAACATGGTCACCGGGGCCTCCACCGCGCAGGTCGCCGTCATCCTCATCGACGCCCGCAAGGGGGTGCTCACCCAGACCCGCCGCCACAGCTACCTGGTGTCGCTGGTCGGCATCCGCAACATCGTACTGGCGATCAACAAGATGGACCTGGTGGACTACAATCACGATCGATTCGAGACCATCCGCAAGGAGTATGAGCTCTTCGCTCAGGGGCTCGGTTTTGAGCAGGTCACCGCCATCCCCATCTCGGCCCTGGAGGGGGACAACATCCTGACCCGCAGCGCGCGCACCCCCTGGTACCAGGGACCGACCCTGATGGAGCACCTGGAAACGGTCCAGATCACCGACGATGCCGACCAGCGCCCTTTCCGCATGCGGGTGCAGTGGGTCAACCGGCCCAACCTCGACTTCCGCGGCTTCTGCGGCACCATCGCCTCGGGCACGATCCGCCCCGGCGATACGGTGGCGGTCGCCTCCTCGGGCAAGACCAGCACCGTCGCCCGCATTGTCACCATGAACGGTGACCTGCCCGAAGCCGTCGCCGGCCAGGCCGTCACCCTGACCCTCAACGACGAAATCGACATCAGCCGCGGCGACCTGCTCGCCCCACCCGAGACCCGGCCGCAGGTAGCCGACCAGTTCCAGGCGCGCCTGGTCTGGCTGCACGAAGAGGCCCTGCTGCCCGGCCGCAGCTACCTGCTCAAGGCCGGCGCCACCAGCGTCCCGGCCCAGGTGAGTGAAATCACCTTCAAGGTCAACGTCAACACCCTGCAGCACGAACCGGGCAAGACCCTGGCCCTGAATGAAGTGGGGGTGTGCAACCTCAGCGTCGACAAGCCGATCCCCTTCGACGCCTACCGGGACAACCGCGCCACCGGCAACTTTATCCTCATCGACCGTCTCAGCAACGCCACGGTCGGCGCCGGCATGATCGATGCGCCGCTGGAACGCGCCACCGACGGCCACTGGCAGACTCTCGATGTCGACAAAAAGGCCCACGCCGCCCTCAAGGGACAGCAGCCCCGGGTCCTCTGGTTCACCGGCCTGCCCGGCGCGGGCAAATCGACCCTGGCCAACCTGGTGGAGAAAAAACTGCACTCCCTGGGCCGGCACACCTGCATCCTCGACGGCGACAACCTGCGCCACGGCATCAACCGCGACCTCGGCTACAGCGACGCCGACCAGGTCGAACACATCCGGCGGGTGGCCGAGGTGGCCAAGCTCTTCGTCGACGCCGGCCAGATCGTGCTGGCCTCGGTGGTCTCCCCCTTCCGCAGCGAACGGGCGGTGGCCCGCGAGATCCTGGAGCCGGGCGAATTTATCGAAATTTACGTCAACACCCCGCTGCAGCTGTGCGAAGAGCGCGACACCCGGGGCGTCTTCAAAAAGGCCCGGGCCGGCGAACTGAAGAACGTCGCCGGCATCGACGCCGCCTACGAAGCGCCGGAAAATCCCGAAATCGTCGTCGACGGCGCCGCGCACAGCCCGGAGGAACTGGCCCTGCAGGTCGTCGGCCAGATCTTCGGCGATCAAAGCGCCATCGAGTGGCATATCTAGGAGCCCAATTGGCCCAAAGGGGTTGACCTGGCAAAAAGGCGGGTTCATTGTAGGGGCGACCCCCCGTGGCCGCCCTCGTCTAAACGCCTGAAGCGGGCAGGCACAGGGACCGGCCCCTAAGACTGCAAGTCCGGATACAATTATCGAGGAAGGAAGATTCCCATGCCCGATAGCACCATCGATTACCAGAAACTGCGCCTCGACGGCATCTACCAGCAGAATGCCGAAGGCGACCTGATGCTGCGGATAAAAATCCCCGCCGGGGTCCTCTCCGCCGAACAGGCGGCCAAGATCTGCGACATCTCCGAGCGCTTTTCCAACGGCAACCTGCACCTGACCACCCGCGGCAGCGTCGAGCTGCACTGGCTGGACTATGCCAGCTTAGCCACAGTGGCCGCGCAGCTGGCCGCCGTCGGGCTCACCTCCCGCGGCGCCTGCGGCGGCGCGGTGCGCGGCATCGCCTGCAGCACCACCTTTGCCCCCGGCTTCGAAACGGCCCAGGCGCTGGCCCGCCGGCTGCACCGCCACTTTGCCGGCAACCCCCACTTTGAAGGGCTGCCGAAAAAATTCAAGGTCAGCGTCGATGCCGGCTACCAGGGGGCGCGGCACCTGATCCAGGACGTCGGCCTGGTCCATGTCGGCGACCGCCACTACGACGTCTGGATCGCCGGCGGCCTCGGCCGCGAACCGCAACCCGGTTTTCTGTTCGAAAAGCGGGTCGCCGAGGAGCGGCTCATCCCGTTGATCGAGGCCGTCGTCCGCAGTTACCGCAAGCACACCCCGCCGCCGAAACGCCTCAAGTTCCTGGCCAACCAGGTGGGCCAGGAGCGGCTGCGCGAGCTGATCCGCGACGAACAGACCGGAGCGCCTGAGAGCTTCGCCTTCCGCCTGCTGGAGCAGTCCCTGACCCCCAGCCCGGCGGCAGCAGGGATCGTGGAATTTCCGGTCTTCGCCGGCGAACTGCCGGCCGCCGACCTGCGCCGCCTGGCGGCCATCGCCGCCGAGCTCGGAGGCGGCTTTTTGGCCGTCACCGCCAACCAGAACCTGGCCTTCATCCCCGTCGACGGCACAAGCCGCCAGGCCATCGAGGCGGCCCTGGCCGCCAGCGGCCTTGAAGCAGCGGCCCCCGGCGCCGAAGCCGCCTTCCGCATCTGCCCCGGCAGCCACCTCTGCCGGATGGGGCTGGCGCTGACCCGCGACATCTCCCGCCAGGTGCTGGACGCCCTCGGCCCCAAGGGCCGGATGCTTTCCTGGGCCATCTCCGGCTGCCCCAACTCCTGCGCCCAGGTTCAGCTGGCCGACGCCGGCATCCTGGTGACCAAGGCGGTCAAAGACGCCAACGGCGAGCGCCAGCCGCGCTTCACCCTGCTGCGCCGGCAAGGCGAAGGGTTCGGCGAAAACCTGGCCAGCGACCTCACGCTGAACGACCTGCTGCAGGCCGTCGCCGGGCTGGGCTAGCCGGACGACATTTCGCTGTTAAACTTGACTTAAACAGCTATTGCCACAGGGGCACGGTGACACAGAGAAAACCACTAATTTTCGGGAACCTCGACAACACCGGCAAGGTGCCGTAGAAATCGACATATCCGCTGGAAACTTCTGGTTTCCAATCAACAACAGACTCTGTGTCTCTGAGTCTCTGTGGCCAACATATTTTTTCCGGGTTAACCCCGGACACAAAAAGGAGCCCGCCATGAGCCGCATCTTCACCGACAATTCCCTCTCCATCGGCCGCACCCCGCTGGTGCGCCTGAACCGCCTGGCCCCCGCAGGCGGCGCCACCATCCTCGGCAAGATCGAGGGGCGCAACCCGGCCTACTCGGTCAAATGCCGCATCGGCGCCTCGATGGTCTGGGACGCCGAGAAAAAAGGGCTGCTCGGGCCGGGCAAAGAGATCGTCGAGCCGACCAGCGGCAACACCGGCATCGCCCTGGCCTTTGTCGCCGCCGCCCGCGGCATCCCCATCACCCTGACCATGCCCGAAACCATGAGCCTGGAGCGGCGCAAGGTGCTCAAGGCCTTCGGCGCCAACCTGGTGCTCACCCCCGGAACCAAGGGGATGGCCGGCGCCATCGCCGAGGCCGAGGCGATCGCCGCCGCCGACCCGGACCGCTACCTGCTGCTGCACCAGTTCAAGAACCCGGCCAACCCGGCGATCCACGAACAGACCACCGGGCCGGAAATCTGGGAGGATACCGAGGGGGCGATCGACGTACTGGTCTCCGGGGTCGGCACCGGCGGCACCATCACC
>NZ_JBFHGD010000244.1:0-4388 GCF_041583255.1 Trichloromonas sp.
CGGACTCGCCGTCGGCTACTGGAAGAATACCGACGAGATGCGCAAAAACTGGGGAGTGGACAAAACCTGGGAACCCTCCGCGGACGACACCGCCCGCAGCAAAAACTTCGGCCTGTGGAAGAAAGCCGTCACCCGCACCTTCGACTGGGTGGAATAAACCGGCCCTTTGTTGTTTGAGGCCATACCCCACACGCCCATATTGCAATGAATTCGCCCGGTGAACCGTCCCTGCCCGGAGAAATTGACAAGGGGATGTGACAGGCTTACTATGCATAGCGATTTGTAATGCAAATTACTTAACCTGCATTTTAATCGCTGGAGGGGGCATGAAAGAACAAAATTCCTATGCCCAATATAAGCCGCCCATTCCGGATTTATTTCGAAACGGCGGCTTTTTGCGTAACCGGGGGATGGATGAGAAAGCCCGACCGATCGAAAAGGCTTTGAATCACAGCAAGACTAGAGGGAAATAGCTCTGTCCCGGTTTTATGTTGAAAAAGAAAAAATAAACCTGCCGAACCAGATAATCAACGCGGGCGGAAAATACTTCTGCTTTAAATTTGAATAGCTCGGTGGGTAGCAATCAGTTCGGCGCACCCGTTTATATTGAGACGTTAGATGTTTTACTTAATAAAAACCATTTATACTAAGTGAGGGTTAAAATGTCCAAGTTTCTCATTAAATTGGTGATTGTTTCGACATTGGTAAGCTTGACAGCATGCTCTGGTGCAACGAAAGCCTTAAATGGTACAACTAAAACAGTAGATGGTGCCTTTGGTTATAAATTAGGGGAAGTCTTTAATCCGAATCCAATAATTAACACATCTGAGTCTAGCGTTAATCCATGCTATAATTTCACGCCTGAAAAACCATTCGAAAATATACAGAAATACTGTATCAAAACTACTCCTATATCTAATAGAATATATTCCATAGAGGGAAATAGCGTCTTTAATAGCTACACTGAATGCAGCCATGCTGAAAAACTAATTGCAGAATTAATTCAAAACAAATATGGAAAAGGGGAAAGTGTTTTTAATATTGGAAAAGATGGTGTAATAGTAAGTGCCATGACCATAACTAAGGACGATAAATACATTTATGTTATGTCATATCATGATGAAGGCTTGTCTGGTTTGCATCATCTTACTGTTAGTTATAACGATGAAGGTTTGAAAAAATTGGCACAAAAGGAAAGCACAGAAAACCTTCTTCGAGGTGTCGATGACTCTCAATTTTGATAATGGTTACAAAGTTAACATGTCTAACCACTCGCTACCCACGGACTGTTGACCTGAGTAAATCTGGGTAGAGTAGAGAGCAGGGACACCCCTGCCCTCCCTCATCAAACCGTGCATGCGGTTTTCCCGCACACGGCTTTCAATTCACGGTTTTCAATTGAAAATCGGGACAGATCTATTTATTGCTAATCGCCCCCCGGCATTATTTCACCGTTCGGTTGAATTCCACAAACAACCTTCCAACCATCCGCGCATTTATCCCGTTCGGTACAATTTACTTGCAAACTCCAATCAACAAACCTAATATACACCGTACGGTACAATACCGACCAGAAACCAGGAGAAGACAGTGGCCAATATCAGCGACCGTGCCATCGCGGTCACCTGCCCTAAAGGGCTCGGGGAACTCCTGAGAAAAAAACGCAAGGCGCAGCATCTTACCCAGGGCCAGGTCGCGGAGTACTGTGGTGTCAGCATCAAATTCATCTCGGAGGTTGAACGCGGTAAGGAAACCGCCGAGATCGGCAAGGTTTTCCATCTGCTTAACACTCTCGGCATCGACCTGCTCGCCGACACCAGAGAATAATCAATGGATAAAATCCTCCATGTGTATATCGACCAAGAGAAAGTAGGGACGCTGACCGGCAATGAAAGCGGCAACTACATCTTTGTCTACGATGCCGGCTGGCTGGACAGCAAAACCCCGATCCCCCTGTCGCTGTCGCTACCGCTGCAGACGGCCCCCTTCACAGCGGAACTATCGCGCGCCTTTTTTGCAAACCTTTTGCCTGAAGGCCAATTACGCGATCACTTTGCCAGCAAGTACCGGGTCTCGGCGGACGACGACTTCGAGCTTCTTGCCGCACTGGGCGGTGACTGTGCCGGAGCGCTGGCCCTCTACCCCGGTGGCCCGGAGCAGTCATTCGAGCCTGCCCCCCCAAGCTACCGCCCCTTGACCGAGCAGGACCTGGGCAGACTGCTGGACGAAGCCTACATTATGGACCCCTCGTTTCTCGGCGAGGGCGAGCGTACCCGGCTCTCCCTCGCCGGCGTACAGGACAAACTACCGGTCGCTATTCACGGGGATACCATCAGCCTGCCCCTCGACGGCTCCCCCAGCACCCACATTCTCAAACCGCCGAACCACCGTTTCCCGAACCTGGTGGAAAACGAGGCATTCTGCATGGCCCTGGCCAGGGCTTTGGGGTTGAAAGTTCCCGACTCATCCCTGCTGCAGATCAGGGACCGGGGGGTTGTCTATCTGGTTGAACGCTATGACCGGACAGTCGACAAACAGGGAATGCCATCACGGATTCACCAGGAAGACCTCTGCCAGGCGACAGGATCTTCCTATCGGCTGAAATACGAGGAAAGAGGCGGTCCCGGATTTCAGGCGTGCTTCCAGATCATCGGCCGCTGCAGACAGCCGCTCGCCGACCGGATCAAGCTGATCGAACTGGCCGTCTTCAACTACCTGATTGCCAACGCCGACTGCCACGCAAAAAACATTTCCCTTCTTTACGATAGAGGCCCCAACCCGTCACTGGCGCCGTTCTACGATCTGGTCTGCACCGGAAGCTATAACCTGAGCAGGCAAATGGCCATGGCGATCGGCGGTGCCTACGACCCTCGTGACATCAACGGCATAGCCTGGGCCAACTTCGCTGAACAAGCCGGGATCCCGTCCCCGAAGCCTGTCATGGACACCTTAAAAAGGATGGCCGCGGCCATCCCCGGCAAGGCCGAAGCGACGGCGAACGCCATGATTGAACGCTACGGAGAAAATCCGATCTATAAGCAGATTGTCCAAACGATCAGCCAGCGTGCGGAAATGGCGATAAGGCAGGTGCGCAGCCTTTAAAGGGATCCCTCCCAGGCGGATTATTCCCAATACCACCCTTTGCGGCACCAAGAACACCCCATCCCCCAATAAAACGGGCAACCTTCTCTCAACGCAGAAGGTTGCCCGTTTTTTCATATCCGCAATCGCCCAACAGGTTGCTACAGGGCGACGGCAAGCCGTTCGTGCACCAACGCCAATTCGGCCTGGGCCTGCGCCTCATCCCAGCCCAGCTCATCGGCCATCAGCTCGACCACCCGCCGGGCGGCGGCGCGGGTCGCGGACCGGTCGAGCAGGGCCAGCGGCAGACGCCGGGCCAGCACGTCGATGGCGCGCAGGGCGAATTCGTGGTGCACGGCGTAGACGACTTCGGCTTCGAGGTAGGGATGGTCGGGATGGAGCCGGGCGTCGTACCCTCCGGCAGCCAGCGTTGCCACGACTTCGGCGCGGTCGCCGTAGGCGCGATGGAGATGGTCGGCCACGTCGGCGGCGAGAGCGTACTCCGAAACCAGCCGGGCATCGCCATCCGGCCGGTAGCGGGCACCGCCGACCACCGGGGTGTGATTGGTCAGGCAGCTGCGGGCCGGTTTGAGGGCGTACCCCGCAACCGCCTGGTCGACGGTGTCCTCGGCCATCCGGCGGTAACTGGTCCATTTGCCGCCGACGATGGTGAGCAGGCCGGCGGCACTCATCGAGATCACGTGGTCGCGGACCAGGCTGGAGGTGTCCGCCGCCTTCGGATCGGCGATCAGCGGACGCAGGCCCGACCAGGCGGACCTGATATCGGCCCGGGTCAGGCTGAGGTCGAAATAGTTCCGGACATGGCGCAGCAGGTAGTCGATCTCGCCTTCCGTCACCAGCGGGTGTTCGCTGGGCGCTGCCGGGTCGTCGGTGGTGCCGATGAGGGTGTGCCCCTGCCAGGGGATGACGAACAGCACCCGGCCGTCCGCGGTCTTGGGGATCATCAGCGCCGTGTCGGGGGGGGCGAAATGCTTGTCGAGCACGATGTGAATCCCCGTGCTGGTGGTGATGATCGGCGCGGCGGTGGGATCGTCCAGCTGGCGCAGGCGGTCGCCGAAGGGGCCGGTGGCGTTGATCACCCCTTTGGCCCGCAGCGTCCATGCACTGCCGGTCAGGCGGTCCTTGAGCTGGGCGCCGGCGACCCGGCCATTTTCCTTGTGCAGGGCGGTGACTTCGACGTGATTGGCCACCACCGCGCCATGGTCGCCGGCGGTCATGGCGAGGGCCACCGCCATCCGGGCGTCGTTGAACTGGCCGTCGTAATAGAGGATTCCGGCTTTGAGCCC
>NZ_JBFHGD010000245.1:0-4382 GCF_041583255.1 Trichloromonas sp.
AGAGCAGCAGAACCCGCTTGCGAAACATGGAGATGAAGACCCCCATGACCGGCAGGGCGGTAACCGGTCCGCCGATCAGCAGGGCAATGCCTGAGCCCTTGGACAGGGTGATGCCTTCACCGACCTCCGGAGAAATAAAACCGTAGAGCATCGCCGCCGCAGTAATCTGCGGCAGATGCAGGGGGATGGTGGCGAAGGTCAGGGTCAGGATCGGCAGAATCCCCTCACCGGACAAGAGCGCAGAAACCCACTCGGTGGGGACGAACGACGACACCACCACTTCAATGACCAGACCGATCAGGGCGAATCGTCCGATCTTGATCAACCCCTCCCAGAACTTGGCGAGAAAGACCAGAAACTTGTTATGGGTACAGCGGTCGACCCGGTGCGACAGCTGCTGGCCGCAATCACAGCGCAGCTCTTCAACGGGATAGTCCGGGTCATGAAAATCGCCAGCCGGCAGCGCCTTGCGAAAGAGGCGATCTTCGGTGAAACCGAAGCGGCGCAGGAAATGGGTGACATAGCCGGCATACAGCCCCATGAAGATGGCGCAAAAAAGAACCACGTTGGCCCAGCCGGGGCCGAGCTCCCAGTTCAGCAGGGTATATCCCGCCGGGCTCATGAGCGGTGAGGTGACCAGCAATGCCATCGCCGGCGCCAGCGGCAGACCGGCCAGCAGTAAAGATATGACCAGCGGCAGGGTGGCGCAGGCGCAGAGGGGACTGACCACCCCCAGCAGGGCCGACAGGACGATGGAAAGCACACCGAATCGTGTCAGAGCCTTGCGGATTTTGACATGCCACTTGAACGTCCGGATGACCGCCTCAAGCAGAACGCCGATCATCAAAAACGGCAGGATATAAAGAAATTCATGCCAGAGTTCGGCCCCCAGTTCAACTATCAGACTACCCAGATTTTCCATACCAGTCCAATCACCTTACACGGTTAATTTTCTGCCTGCCACACCAGCCGGCAGACGGTTTTTTGCCGGGCTCCCCATGCACACATCGCCGCTGAAAGCCCCGCCAACGCCATCAGCGAAGCCAACCTAGCGCGCAATCAGCTGAAACTCAAGCAAAAGACATTCCACCCGTCAAAAATCTTTGTCTTCACAAAAAAATAATCACAAAAAGCCATTAAAAAAGAATCACACTTCACAAAACCCCTGATATAATTCCTCAAATATGTAATGAAGGAGGGACCCATGGGATTAGGCAGAATTTTTAACACCGAGGATTCCTGGGGGCTATTATTACTGCGCCTCGGCCTGGGCTGTATCTTCATGGCCCACGGGGCCCAGAAGCTGTTCGGCTGGTTTGGCGGAGCGGGCTTTCAAACAACCATCCAGAATTTCCAGCAAGGACTCAACATCCCGATGGAATTAACCGTTCTGGCCATGATCGCCGAGTTTTTCGGCGGACTGGGAGTGCTGGCGGGGTGCCTGACCCGGGTGGCGGCCCTGGGCCTCTGTTCCGTGATGATCGTCGCCATCGTCAAGGTTCACCTGGTCAACGGTTTTTTCATGAACTGGTTCTGCCTTGAGGGACAAGGGCACGGCATCGAATTCAACCTGGCCCTGCTCGCCATGTCGGCCTGCCTGGTGATATCCGGGGGCGGTGAAGCCTCTGTCGACAAGTGGCTGAGTGAGCAGTAATGGCGATGCCATCCCTTAACCCATTGCGACGGCATCCACAGGAACCGGTCTAAAAAGCAAAGGCAGCCCCACGGGCCACCAGCTAAACCACGCGGATGATGAACTCCGGGCAGGCTGCCGCGCAATACCCGCAAAGGATGCAGCGCTGCTCATCCACCCTGGCTTTGCCGTCCACCAGGCTCAGGGCAAAGTTGGTACAGGCCGGAACGCAGGCGCCGCAGCCCTTGCAGAAACGCTCCATGATTTTCAGCTGCCGGCGACCACTTTCGAGCGTTTCCCACTGCGCCGGATCGAGCTCGGCGCCGGAGAACAGCGCAATATTGGCATCAACTTCCCGTTCAGACAACATGCCGACCGCGACGCCATGAACCCCCGCCAGACCAAGCACGTAGCTGAGACTCATGCGCGCTTCACCGATCAGGTTACCGCCGGCCAAAGCCTTCATCGCGTAAACCCCTTTACCGGCCTCGGCGACTTCAGCAATGGCTGCGGCCATCTGCTCTGCCGTCCCGTCGAGAATCCCCATCCCGCGGTGATTGATCAACGGATGAACCACTGCGATGTCAGGGGAGGCCGCCGCCTTGCGGACCGCGCAGATATAGTGGGACGACAAGCCGACATGGGCGATCTTCCCCTCCTCACGCATCTGCAGCAGAACATCGATAACCGAGCGGCGCTCAACCAGCGGATCTGCGATGCGGGCGGCGTGCACATGCACCACGTCCAGGTGATCGACGGCCAGTTCGCGCAAGGCTCTTTCAACATGCTTTCGTGCCGTTTCCGGGTCGCTGGCGTGAGTCTTGCTCGCCAGATAACAACGTCCCCGATAGCCGGCGAGGGCTTCGCGGATGTGCCCGTAGTTTTCATAAAGTTCGGCCGTATCGATCATATTGATGCCACGCTCAAGGGCATACCGGATCAACCTGCCGCCCTCTTCGGGGGGCTTTGCGGCCTGCAGGGGCCCCATCGGCAAAGAGCCGAAAATCAGTGGCGAAACCTCCATGCCGGTACTTCCCAAGAGCACCTTTTTCATGTTATTCTCCCGAAAATTTCACGACCTGCTCTGTTTAGCAGATCATCCCGGGCGGGGCAAGTATTTTCCAGGGTTGCTGCTATACTTGGCTGCACATGTGAGAAAACACGTGTGAAGGAGCGTTTCATGTCCAATGATTTCAAAAACAAGGTCCGGGAACAGTTTGGAAGAACAGCAGACGGCTATGTTCGGGATCAGGGATTTGCCAAAGGAGAAGATCTCGATGAAGCAGTCAACCTGCTGAAACCGACCAGCGAAGACATCATGCTTGATGTTGCCTGCGGTGGAGGACACACGGCTCTTCACTTTGCCCCTCTGGTTCGCAGCGTTGTCGCCTCGGACCTGACCATGCTGATGCTGAAAAAAGCCCAGGAGTATATCAGCGACGAAGGGGGCGTAGACAATGTCACCTTTCGCGAAGCCGACGCCGAAGACCTGCCCTTCCCCTCCGGTTCATTCACATTGCTGACCTGCCGGATCGCCCCCCACCACTTTCCTGACGTCCCCCGGGCCCTGCGCGAGTTCCACCGTGTGCTACGCCGCCAGGGAGGGCGCATGGTCATCATCGACACCCTGCTTCCCGATGAACCCGAAATCGCTGAATTCTACCAGACCATGGAAAAGATGCGGGATCCGACCCACGTTCGGGCCCACAGCAGGCAGGAATGGATTCAGATGATTGAGGAGGCGGGCTTCCATGTTGAAGCAACCAAGACCTTCAACAAGACCCACGATTTTCCGGTCTGGGCCAAACGCGCCGGACTGACCCGGGAAGGTGTAAAAACGCTGGCAAGGTACTTCATTGACTCACCGGCCAAGGTTCACGATTATTTTCAGATTGAAACATTCGCCGGTGAAGTCGAAAGCTATACCGACCAGAAACTCCTTCTGTACGCAACCAGAACCGACAAAAAATAGCATAGCGGGACACCCTCTGTTGGGACCTGGCCCGTTTGCCGACAATCCATTACGCCAGCATCCGCCATAAACATAAAAGCCGCCCCGTTACCGGGGCGGCTTCTATGTTTACCTTACTTCAGTGGTTCCTCCGATCAGGAGAGCTTGCGCCCGCCTTCGGCAGCCCATTTCTCGAGCATCGCGGTGGTAACAGATTTCGGACGCTCGATGGCGTAACCGAGACCGCGGTCCCAGGTGATGTTGGCGAGGCAGCCAAGAGCGCGGCCGACACCGAACAGTACGGTGTAGAAATCCCACTCACGGAGGCCGTAGTACCACTGGATAACACCGGACTGGGCGTCAACGTTCGGCCAGGGATTCTTCGCCTTGCCGTGCTCCATCAGAACACCAGGAGCGGTTTCAAAAATCATGGCGACCAGCTTGAACAGCTTGTCGTCCTTGATGCCGGGGGTGTTGAGGCAGAATTCACGCTGTGACATGTAACGGGGGTCGGTCTTGCGCAGAACGGCATGGCCGTAACCCGGAACAACCTGGCCAGCGTTGAGGGTATCCCACAGGGCCTTGGTGACCAGTTCCTTGGTCGGCTCGCAGTCCTTGCAGTATTTTTCCTGGAACTTGAGGGTCCAGTCGAGAACTTCCTGGTTGGCCAGGCCGTGCAGCGGACCGGCCAGGCCGTTGAGGCCGGCAGCGTAAGCATAGTACGGGTCAGACAGAGCGGAATGGACCAGGTGGGTCGTGTGAGCCGAAACGTTACCGGACTCATGGTCGGAGTGAAGG
>NZ_JBFHGD010000246.1:0-4340 GCF_041583255.1 Trichloromonas sp.
AGAGCTGGGACTGGCCGAGTTCTCGCTGCTGGCCGGGCTCCCCCAGGCCCCCAGCCGCTACTCCCCCTACCGGCATTTCGCCAAGGCCAAAGAGCGCCAGAAATACGTCCTCGGCCGCATGGTCGAAGAAGGCTATATCAGCCCCGCAGAAGCGGCCGCGGCCCTCAAGGTCGAGATGACCATCCATCCCCGCACCAATATCAATATCCGCGATGCCGCCTATTTCACCGAGCAGGTCCGCCGCCACCTCGAGCAGACCTACGGCGAAGAACGCCTCTATACCGCCGGGCTGCAGGTGCACACCAGCATGAACCTGGCCATGCAGCAGGCCGCCCAGAAAGCGGTGCAGGAAAACCTGCGTGAGCACGACCGGCGCCACGGCTACCGGGCCCCCGAGAAGATCCTCGATGCCGCCACGATAGAAGAATTTCTCCTCGAGCAGGCCAGCGACCTGGCCGAAAACCCGCCGGTCGTCGGCGGCTACCTCGATGCGGTGCTGAACGGCTCGACCGATTCGGCCCTGCAGCTGCGGCTCGGTGACCGCAGCGGCGAGATCCCGCGCAAGGGGCTGGGCTGGGCCGGCACGGTCAAGGTCGTCGCCGCCGGGCAGAAACCGATGGGCAACGCCGAAGGCAAAGAAACCCGGCTGCCGCTCGGCTCGCTGCTGCGGGTGCGGGTCGAACAGCTGCGCGAAGACGGCAGCCTCGTGCTCTCTTTGGCCCAGGAGCCGCAGGCCCAGGGGGCGCTGGTGGCCCTCGACCCCTACAGCGGCCAGGTCAAGGCGATGGTCGGCGGCTACGATTTTTACGCCAGCCAGTTCAACCGGGTCATCCAGGCCCGCCGCCTGCCCGGCTCGGCGATCAAGCCGATCATCTACGCCGCCGCCCTCGACAAGGGCTATACCCCGGCCACCATGATTCTCGACACCCCGCTGGTCTATCGCAGTACCACCGAGTCCGGCGAAGAGACCGAATGGAAGCCGAAGAACTACGAAAAGGCCTTCCACGGTCCGACCTCGTTCCGCAGCGCTCTGGCCCTCTCGCACAACGTCATCACCATCAAGATCCTCGAAGATATCGGCGTCGGCTACGCGATCAACTACGCCCGCAAGCTCGGCATCAGCTCGCCCCTGAACCGTGACCTGACCCTCGCCCTCGGCTCCTCGGCAATGACCCCCCTCGAGCTGGCCACCGCCTACAGCGTCTTCGCCAACGGCGGGGTGCGCATTTCGCCGGCCTACATCACCAGGGTCGCCGACCGCAGCGGGCGGGTCCTCGAATCGGTCGACCCCGGCGACTTTCCCGGCGGCCTGGCCGACGACCAGCGCCTGATCAAGCTCACCCCCGAACGGGTCATTTCCCCCGAAACCGCCTACCTGGTCACCAACCTGATGGAAAGTGTCATCCGCGACGGCACCGGCAAGGGCGCCCGCGAGCTGGGGCGGCCGGCGGCCGGCAAGACCGGCACCACCAACGACCTCAAGGATGCCTGGTTCGCCGGCTACGTGCCGCAGCTGGTCGCCATCGCCTGGAGCGGTTACGACCAGGAGCGGCCGCTGGGCAAACGAGAGACCGGAGCCCGCGCCGCGCTCCCCGCCTGGCTGGGCTTCATGAAAGAAGCGGTCAAGCAGTTCGAGCCCCGCGAGTTCGCCGTCCCCGACGACATCGAGTTTCGCCCCATCGACCCCGCCTCCGGGCTGCTCGCCCCCGAAGACAGCCCCGAGGTCACTATCGAGGCCTTCGCCCCCGGAACGGCCCCCACTCGATACGCCATCGACGAGAACCAGCCGTCGGCCCGGGACTTTTTCCGGATCGATTTGAATGATTATTGAGGCGGAAGGCGGAAGGACTGAAGGCGGATCAATAGCAAATCGTCGCACATTGAGCGATCATCTGCATTTATCCGCCTTTATCTGTGCTGTATTCGCAAAAGAAGGTTTTGGTTTTTAGGTCAGCTTAACAGCAATAACCGAACAAGACGGCGAAAGCTTGCAGGCGAATTGACAGGGATGAAGGGATGCCGGCCGTTTCGCCCCCGAAAAGTTGTCGAAAATTTTAACACCGACCGGCTTGAGTATCCGATGTTGCTGGATTGTCAAGGGGTTTTTTGTGGTTTGAATTTTGCAATATCATCGGGGGTAGGTCTTGAGCGAATACAATCCGTTAAAGGGAGCTTTGTAAAAGCAGCAAACGGGAGAGGGGTTGACCATGGACCAGGTTCGAGAGCAGCGCAAAGACAGGCGATATCAGACCCGGCAGCGAACTCTGGCCCGCCTCAGCACCGCCCCCGACGTGCTGTTTCATGTCATCGACATCAGTTGCGGCGGCCTCGCCTTCCGGTATCTCGGAGATCACAAGCTCAACGAACACCCCGGCGAACTCGACATCCACTTCGGCGACAACTGCACACTAAGCAATCTCCCGGTAACGTCGGTATCAGACGCTGCCATAGAATATGGCTACATCCCGATGCGGCGCCGCGGCCTGCAGTTCACCGATCTCTCCCCCGGGCGCAAAGCCGAACTCGACCATTTCCTTGCGAACTGCACCGCAGTCGACCAGCAATAGCCCTCCGCCACCGCGGTCGATTTTAACCCCGGAATTACGCCTTTGCCTGATCAGCGTCCAGAAGAATTTGAATTGCGTATGCTGTCCCGAACGGCTCCCCAGGTGTCCGCATCCGGCGTTGGGCCTTCCCCTTAGACTGGTCAACCAGCAAGAAATGTTACCTGGGGAGCAAGCGGAAAAAAACCAGGAAGGTATATTGCTACCATATATGACTATATATTAGAGCGAAGATATTTGCGTTGACTTAGGCCAAGCTTTAAGATTAAATAGCTTTTTCCTGTTGTCAACAATGCAGCAAAAGAAAAAGCTAACGTGACAGGAGGCGTCATCGCTCGGTTGGCTTGGTTTAAGGAGGAGCAATTGTCGGTTCGCAGCGTTCATCAGCTAGTCAAGTGATGGGCGTTTTTCTGTTTCAGGGACGCAGAAAGAAAAATTTCATTAGGCTCCGTTTGGCATGGGATCGGCGAGAAAAGCCCCGATCATAACAGTCAAGAAACGACTTCCGGCCAGCAGGGTCGCAAAGGGCAAAAGGAAACGCGATAATTATGAACGTTCTAGTCACCGGCGGTGCCGGTTTTATCGGATCCCACACGGTGGTGGAGTTGCTGCAGGCCGGGCAACAGGTCGTCGTGGTCGACAACCTCTCCAACAGCTCGCCGGTAGTGCTGCAGCGGATCGCCGAGATCACCGGCAGCGCGCCGCAATTTGTCGAAGCCGACATCTGTGACCGCAGCGCCCTGCAGCAGATCTTTGCCGCCCATCGCCCTGAGGCGGTGATCCATTTCGCCGGCCTGAAGGCCGTCGGCGAATCGGTCGAAAAGCCGCTGGCCTACTATCAGAACAATATCGCCGGCACCGCCACCCTCTGTGAAGTGATGGCCGAATACGGCTGCAAGCGGCTGGTCTTCAGCTCCTCGGCCACCGTCTACGGCGATCCCCAGCAGCTGCCGATCAAAGAAGACGCGCCGACCGGCGCCACCAACCCTTACGGGCGCACCAAGCTCTTCATCGAAGAGATGCTGCGCGATCTGCACGCCTCCGATCCCGACTGGCGCATCGTCATCCTGCGTTACTTCAATCCGGTCGGCGCCCACGCCAGTGGCCGGATCGGTGAGAATCCCAAGGGCATCCCCAACAACCTCTTCCCCTTCATCACCCAGGTCGCCGTCGGCCAGCGGAAGCAGCTGTCGGTCTTCGGCTCCGATTACCCCACCGTCGACGGCACCGGCGTGCGCGATTACATCCATGTCGTCGACCTGGCAATCGGTCATTTGCGCGCCCTCGAACGCCTGGCGGCCGCACCGGGCCTGGTGATCTGCAACCTCGGAACCGGGCAGGGGTACAGCGTGCTGCAGATGATCGCCGCCTTCTCCCGCGTCTCCGGTTGTGAAATCCCCTATCAGCTGGTGCCACGGCGCTCTGGCGACATCGCCGCCTGCTGGGCGGATCCGGGCTATGCCAAAGAAGAGTTGGGCTGGCAGGCCGAGCGGGATCTCGAGATGATGTGCCGCGACGGATGGCATTGGCAGCAGGGGAATCCCGAGGGCTATCCGGAGTGATGGCGTCGCAACCTTCTGTGGTAGAGTAGTTTTTCAGGGCTTCAAGGATGCCTGCAGCCCCTGAGGTCAAAGGCCAGATTTAATGGGACGCTGATGAACGCAGATGAACGCTGATAAACCCGGATGATTTTAACCCCGAAGTTAAGCCTTTGCCTGATCAGCGTTCATCATGAAAATCAGCGTCCAGAAGAATTTGACTGGCGTATGCAGACCC
>NZ_JBFHGD010000247.1:0-4273 GCF_041583255.1 Trichloromonas sp.
CATCGAGGAGATCCTGCAGCCCGCCCGGGGCATGGTGGCAGGAGCCGCAGGCCCCGCCGGCCTTGAGGGTGTTGGTGATCTGTTCAATGGTGTGCAGGTTGAGTTCGCGGATTTTCCGGCGCAGGTACGGTTCGGTGACGGTGAAGCATTTGCACACCAGGCGCCCGGTTTTTTCCTCCTCTTTCTGCGTCAGCTCGGGGAGGTGGGGCTGCAGGTCGACCCCGCGTTTTTGGGCCCAGTCAATGACCGCCGCCTGCAGCGCCTCGGCCCCCATGACCGAACAGTGGATTTTTTCTTCCGGCAGCCCGCCGAGAAAATCGACCAGATCCCGATTGGTCAACTGCAGCGCCTCGATCGGCGTTTTGCCGCCCGCTTCGAGCAGGGCGCAGAGCGCCTCTGAAGAGGCGATGGCCGAGGTGCAGCCGAAGGTCAGGTAGCGGGCCTGGGTGATGAGATCGCGGGTCGGGTCGGTCGGGTGCCGATCGACACGGAAGTAGAAGCGCAGGGCGTCGCCGCAGACGATGGAGCCGTGCTCGCCGAAACCGTCCGGGTTTTTCAGCTCTCCCATGTGGGTTCCGGTCTTCCCCTGCACGGCGTCCATGAACAACTGGAGAACTTTTTCGCTGTATTCCCAAGGCATCCCGTTTCTCCTGGCAGGCCGATCGAGACAACTCAAGCTGCGGCCGGCCGCTTCAGTTGGTGTCTTTCTATCTTACCCGATGGTTGCCAGAGGGCAAAGTGCGGCACCTGTCAGGGCGGGAGGGGGAGCCGCTAAGTTCAAAAAGCAGCGGGCCCCTGATCAAGTATCAGGGGCCCGCGAGGGGTTCGTTATGAAGAATGCCGAAAGTTACCGGCTGTGGCCGGTCAGGTAGCTTTTCACGGTCGCCGTGTCGGCGTCTATGACTTCGCAGCGCTTCTCCCGGCTTTCGATGCCGGCCAAAGATGGCGGCATGTCCGGGGCGCTGCCGATGGCCTGCTTGACCGCGTCGCCGAACTTGGCCGGATGGGCGGTCGCCAGGCAGACCACGGGAACCTCGCCGTCGGAGAGCTCTTTGGCCGCCCTGACGCCGACGGCGGTGTGCGGGTCGAGCACGTAGCCGGTTCTGGCGTGGAAATCGCGGATGGTGGCCAGGGTTTGCTCGCCGTCGACCGAAAGGGCGAGGAAATCACCGGTCACCCGGGCCAGTTCGGCCTCGCTGAAGCTGAGACGGCCGCTGGCGGAGAATTGTGCCATGGCCTCGCGGACCCGTCCGCTCTGGCAGTCGTACAGGTAGTAGAGGTAGCGCTCAAAATTGCTCGCCAGCTGGATATCCATCGAGGGGGAGAAGGTCTGCACCACGTCGCTGATCGAGTAGTCACCGCGGGTGACAAAGCGGGACAGGATGTTGTTCTCGTTGGTGGCCAGGATCAGGTGACGGATCGGCAGCCCCATTTTCTTGGCGATGAAGCCGGCGAAAATATCGCCGAAATTGCCGGTCGGCACCGAGAAGCAGATCTGCCGGCAGTCGGTCTGCTTGCGCACCCGGCCCCAGGCATAGAAATAGTAGACGACCTGGGCCAGCACCCGCGCCCAGTTGATCGAATTGACCGCTCCCAGCGAGTATTCAGATTTGAAGCTGAGATCGCCGAAGATCTCTTTGACGATCCTCTGGCCATCGTCGAAGGTGCCGCGGATCGCCAGGTTGAAGACGTTCGGGTCGGTCACCGTGGTCATCTGCAGTTCCTGGATCGGGGACACCTTCTGATGGGGATGCAGGATGAAGATGTTGATGTTTTCCTTGCCCCGGACCCCGTAGATGGCGGCGCTGCCGGTGTCGCCCGAGGTGGCGCCGAGGATGTTCATCTTCTCGCCACGCTCTTTTAACAGATATTCGAACAGGTTGCCGAGAAACTGCAGGGCAACGTCCTTGAAGGCGAGGGTAGGGCCGTGAAAGAGTTCGAGAATATGGACGCCGTCGTGGTGAACCACCGGGGTGATGTCTGGATGGGTGAAGGACGCATACGAACGGTCGATCAGGTCTTTCAGGTCGACAGAGGGGATGTCGCCGACAAACTTCGAGATAAGCTGAAACGCCAGTTCCGGATAGGCCAGTTTTTCCAGCGCGGCGATATCGCCGGGCGTCAGGGTCGGGATCGATTCGGGCAGCAGCAGCCCGCCGTCGTCGGCCAATCCCATCATGACGGCATCTTTGAATGAGAGGCTGCGGATGCGGCCGCGGGTACTCATGTATTTCATGGTTTTGCGCTCCTCGTTTTTAATCGGCGCATTCTAGCAGGAAAGGCAGGGGCAGGGAAGGGGAAAGCATAAAAAAGGGGGGGAGCATTGCTGCTCCCCCCGGTGTTCGGCTATCGGGTGATTTTAGTCTGCTTCCTGGGCATCGACAACGGCGACCGCGGCCATGTTGACGATATCCGCCACGTCGTCCCCCCGCTGCAGAACGTGAACCGGCTTCTTGGTTCCCATCAGGATAGGCCCGACCATTTCAGCGCCACCGAGTTTGTGCAGCAGCTTGTAGGAAATGTTGCCCGATTGCAGGTCGGGGAAGATGAAGACGTTGGCATTGCCTTTCAGTTTCGAAAACGGGTATTGCTTCTCGATCAGTTCGGGGTCGAGAGCGACATTGGCCTGGATTTCGCCTTCCACGATCAGGTCGGGGGCCCGTTGCTTGACCAGCGCGGTAGCCCGCTTGACATTAAGGGTCAGCGGGTGATCGGCGCTGCCGAAGTTGGAGAACGAAAGCATCGCGACCCGCGGCTCGATGTCGAAGTGGCGGGCTTTTTCTGCGGTCAGAATGGCGGTTTCGGCCAGTTCCTCGGCGGTCGGCTCGATGGTGACCGTGGTGTCGGCGAAAAAGACCACGTCCTTTTTGGTGACCATCATGTACATGCCGTGAACCTTGGACAGCCCTTCCTTCTTGCCGATGATTTCAAGGGCCGGGCGGAGGGTGTCCGGGTAGTGATGGTTGATGCCGGAGAGGAGGGTGTCGGCATCGCCGGACTGGACCATCATCGACCCGTAGTAGTTGCGGTTTTTGCGGATCTGCCGGCGGGCTTCCGCCAGGGTGACCCCTTTGCGCTGGCGCAGCTTAAAGTATTCCTGCGCGTAAACGTCGCTCTGCGGATCTTTCATCGGATCGATGATCTGAACGGCGCCGAGGTCGAGGTTAAGCGATTTGATGCGCTCTTCGATCTCTTCACGGTCACCAAGCAGAATCGGCTTGGCAATGCCCTCGTCGACCAGGATGGCGGCGGCCCGCAAGACCTTGTCCTCTTCCCCTTCAGGAAAGACGACCCGCTTCGGGTTGGCCTTGGCCTTGTTGATGAGAATACGCATGACTTCTTTGGAACGGCCCTGCAGGGCCTCCAGTGACTCTTTGTACTTTTCCATGTTCTGGATCGGACGGCGGGCTACGCCGGTATCCATGGCGGCCTGGGCAACGGCCGGGGCAACGTGAAGCAGGACGCGGGGATCAAACGGCTTGGGAATCAG
Source organism: Trichloromonas sp. (assembly GCF_041583255.1). NCBI lineage: Bacteria > Pseudomonadati > Thermodesulfobacteriota > Desulfuromonadia > Desulfuromonadales > Trichloromonadaceae > Trichloromonas > Trichloromonas sp. Next base: position 3,491 of record NZ_JBFHGD010000247.1, read on the forward strand.
GTATTCTCGGCCGAACTTGATCTCTTCGCCGCCGTAAGCTTTGCGCACCGAGTCGGGGACGTCCTGCTTGGCCAGGTTGGCCAGGGCATGCACGGCAGCCAGTTTCATCTCGGCGTTGATGGCGCTGGCGTGGGTGTCGAGGGCGCCGCGGAACAGGAAGGGGAAACAGAGAACGTTGTTGACCTGGTTGTTGTAATCGCTGCGGCCGGTGCCGATGATGACGTCATCGCGAACGGCCTTGGCCTCGGGCGGCGTGATCTCCGGGTCAGGGTTGGCCATGGCGAACACGATCGGATCCTTCGCCATCGACTTGAGCATTTCAGCGGTGACCGCGCCCTTGGCGGATACGCCGAAGAAGATGTCGGCACCGACCATGGCGTCGTCCAGGGTGCGGGCGTCGGTTTCGGCGGCCAGGCGCTCCTTGTACTCGTTCATCCCCTCGGTGCGGCCCTTGTAGATGACGCCCTTGGTGTCGCAGAGGATGACATTGTTTTTATCGATGCCCATGGTGATGGCGAGATTCGCGCAGGCGATGCCGGCGGCACCGGCGCCGTTCACAACAATCTTGACATCTTCGACCTTTTTGCCGACCACCTCCAGGGCGTTGAGCATCCCTGCGGCGGAGATGATCGCGGTGCCGTGCTGGTCATCGTGGAAGACCGGGATATTCATGATCTTCTGGAGTTCTTCTTCAATGTAAAAGCACTCGGGGCCCTTGATGTCTTCGAGGTTGATGCCGCCGAAGGTCGGCTCGAGCAGTTTGACGGTGCGGATCAGTTCGTC
>NZ_JBFHGD010000248.1:0-4183 GCF_041583255.1 Trichloromonas sp.
CAAAAAGGTCAACGCCGACAGCTACGTCAGCGTCCCTTCCCCCTTTAGCGGAGTGTTCAAGGTTGGCGACGGCGTCTTCAAGGTGTCATCCGAGCAGGCCTTCACCATGAGCGACGTCGCCTGCCGCCGCAAGCTCGACGCCGTGCGCAAGGAGCCGACCACCGTCGACCTCGAGCTTGCGGTCAACGCCGACAGCATGCGCATCTGCGGCGAAAGCGGCCGAGTCCGGATCGAGTGCAGCTACCCGCTGGAAAGTTACCCGGCCAGCGAAAACGCACTGACCGTCGATATCCTGCGCGGCGTCTTCGACAAGACCGCCGACGAACCCTTTTCCCTGCGCAACCTGACGGCCAATGAATTGCCGGCGGTGGTCATTCCGCCCAAGCGGCTCAAGGAAATCCGCCGGGAGTTCTACCAGGCGCTGCGCCGCGAGCTGGAAACCCAGCGGGGCCGGGTGCGCCAGCAGCACCGGCAGCAGGCGCTGGACGACCTGCTGCCTGCCGATGGCCGCCGCCCGGCCAGTGAAAACCTGGTCTCGGTCGCCATCCATGACCTGCGCGACGCCCAGCTTCTCAGCGACCACGCGGTCGACCGCATCATCGTGCCGCTGACCCCGGCCACCATCCAGGAGAGCGGCCGCCTCGGCAAGCGCGGGATCGACCGCAGCCGGCAGGTGATCTGGGATCTCCCGCTTATCCTTTTCGATCACCAGTGGCCCGGCTACCGCAGCGCCGTCCGCGCCCTGGTGGAGCGCGGCTTTGCCACTTTCCGCCTCAACAACCTCGGCCACTTCGCCCTCTTTGACGGGATCGAGGGGGTGCAGCTGATCGCCAGCTACCGGCTCTTCTCGCTGAACAGCCAGGCCATCCTCGCCTGGCAGGAGCTCGGCGCCGTCGAGGCCACCCTCTACATCGAGGACGATCGCGACAATCTGGGCGAGGTGCTGCAGCGCAACGTCGGCATCCCCCTGTCGGCCACGGTCTACGCGCCGGTGCCGCTGATCACCTCGCGCATCCCGATCAAGGGCGTGCGCGGCGACACCCCGGTCGTCTCCGACCGCGGCGACGCCTACCGGGTGATCAAATCGGGGGAAGTGACCATCCTCACCTCCGAAATCGACTTCTCGCTGCTCGGCCGCCTTGGCGACCTGCAGGCCATGGGCTGCGGGCGCTACAACGTCGAACTGGCCCACCTCGGCCCCTTTTCGCCCAAGGGGAGAACGGTGATGGAGGCGCTGAAAAAGGGCTTCCCGGTGCCGGGGACTTCAGTCTTCAACTTTGAGGCGGGGATGGAGTAACCAGGGACTGGCTCCGCAGGTGCCTGTCCCTCTCTAGCTTTTGCAGGTGGATGAATCAGGTAGTCTTCAGAAGGTCAAAACCGGCGGGTCGCGTCCCGCCAGACGCCTTACTTTTTGTCCAAGCCAACAAAAAGGAAGCAAAAACCGTTCAACACCCTGCCGGGGGCATGAGGAGCTCTGGTGCGCTTAGCGCTACCCTCTTTCACTGTTGTGCGGAGGACTCCGGCAGCTCTTCGTGGCACATCTGTCACCGGGGGTGGTTGCCGGTGCAGTTTTCCGGGCTGAGCAAACACTGGGCTACGTTTAAGGAGCTTGCCTTTATCTGAGCGCGGCGTTGTTTGCTCAGAATTACTGACTGGTGGCACATCTTTGTTGCTCGCAAGTGGGACCGACGAAGACGGCCCTTTTCTCGATATCAACGCCGGCTCTCCGAACCACCATCCCTTGCAGCAGTAATGCTCCACGCAGTTCTTTTGGTTAGTTTAATCTACCCCCGAAGAAAAGTAACCCAGCTGTCGAGTCGCGTCCCGACGGCCCCATAAGCTCTAACACCTTCAAACTGAAATAAACTTCGGTCCCGCCCAATCCAACACATCGCAACTATAGGCGCATTAATTGCTTCCTACATTCGACACAGACTTGCTCCACCCCCTGCAAAAGGTTATAAAATAAGCCTCCGCCATCCTTTTCGCCTTTTTCCGGATTCAGTGCATGAACCAGGCGCAACTGCTGATTGTCAATAAAACGTCACCGCTGCCGGAGGAGACGCAGCAGCTGATCGCCGCCCTGACGGAGAAGTTCGGCCTCGACGCCTTTACCGCCCGCCAGCGCCTGACCGGCCAGGGGCTCGGCCTTTTCGCCAAGGCCTCCGGTGAAAAGCTGGCAAAGGTCGCCGCACTGCTGACCGGCCACGGCGTGACCAACTGGATCATCGAACCGACCCCACCGCGCTTTGCCCCTATCCGCGCCCGCGGCCTGGAAATCACCGATGATAAAATCGGTTTTCTGGCCGGCGAGCAGAAAATAACCCTCGAACGGGGCGACCGGGTGGTCGCCGTTCTGGCCGATCTCACCGGCGCCCTGATCCAGCGCAACCTGAAAAAGCTGGTGGTGCAGACGGCTTACCTCGGCGCCGGCGCCGCGGCGCAGCTGGACGGGGACGAAACCTACAAAACCGTGCTGCAGAATCAGCCGGTGCTCGACCTCTACCTGCTCGACGAAAAGTACGCCGTCCGCCAGGCGGTGCGCTTCTTTGCCGGCCGCTACGACCCGGCCGGACTCGGTGCGCGCAAGACCTACAGCGCGGGCGGCAACATCGACGCCATCATCAGGCTGGCCCGCGACTACGCCGATGAGTTTACCCTGCACACCGATTTCGGCCTGGCCGAGCTGCCCGGCTGCCGCCTGAAGAAGCTCGAAGGGGAGCAGAATCCCGACAAAACCCACCTGACGCCACTGACCCGCTTCGGCTGGCTGATGGTCGATTTGCACGCCCGGCGGCAAGCCGAGCCGAAACCGGCCGCGCCTGCGGTCGACCTGGTCGCCGCCTCGGCAATCCTCGGAGCGCCGGCGGCCGCCGCCATCGCCACCGCAACCGGTGCCCCCCTGCCCGGCTTCGAAACCCTCGCCGCCGAAATCCATGGCTCACCGGAACCCCAGCAGCCGCAAGCCTCCCCGACCGGCCGCGCACTGCCGCCGCCTCCCGAGCTCAAATCGATCAGCCAACGCAACCTGGTCCGGCAGCTGCTGACTTTTGCCGGGATCGGCATCGGCGGAGCCCTGTTTTTTCTTGCCAGCGGCGGCGAACTGCTCGCGAACGCGGCCCGCTTCGGCCTGCGCACCGGCACGGCGCCAGCCCTTTTATCGGTGCTGTTCGGCTGGCTGGGCTTCCATAACCTGCGAACCAAGCGCCACATCGAGAATCTTCCGACCAGCAAGGTCCGCTCGGTCGCCATGGGCCAGGTCGAGGTGCAGGGCACCGCCCGGCGCAAGTACGCCCTGGTCTCCCCCATGACCCACCAGCCCTGCGTCTTTTACCGCCTGCGCAAATACCGTCGCGACGACGAAAATCGCAACTGGAAGGAATACAGTTCGACGGACTGCGGACCGATCCCTTTCGACCTCGAAGACGCCACCGGCCGTCTCACCATCGACCCCGCCGGGGCCACGATCAAGGCCAGGCACCGCCAGGAGGGGGGGCCGGGCCAGGGGAGCATGGTCTTTGCCGCCGCCGGCGTTCACGATGCCAGGGAAAAATGGATCGAAGAGGTGATTCCCGAAGGGACCTTCATCTACGTGACCGGCTTCGCCCGCAGCGAAGAGCGCACGGGTGGCTCGCTGCGGGAACGGACGGTCGAAGCGCTGCGCGATCTGAAACAGAACCGCCACCAGATGCAGCGCTACGACAGCGACGGCGACGGGCAGATCAGCGACGATGAATGGCAGACCGCCCGGGACGAGGTGGAGCAGCAGGTACTGCAACAGTCCCTTGAAGAGCGACAGGACGCCCGGCCGCAGCAGGGCCGGGTGGTGATCGGCCGCCCGGAGCGGCGCTCGTTCCCCTTCATCATCGCCGAAACCGAATCGGAGACGCACCTGGCCCGCAATTACGCCTTCGCCTCGGCAGCGTTGCTGACATTTGGCCTCGGCCTCGGTATTTTTGCGCTGGTACGACTGGTTCGCTATTTCGGAGGACTAGGCTGAATAAATTGATATCAGATATTCTCTTACACTCTACCCAAGGAGGCAACCATGGCTATCTGGATCGCACTCGGCGTCATCCTGTTCATTCTCACCGGCGTCATTCTCTACGTCATCGTCATCTACAACGGATTGGTGGCGCTGAAAAACAACATCGACAAGGCCTGGAGCAACATCGACGTGCTG
>NZ_JBFHGD010000249.1:0-4160 GCF_041583255.1 Trichloromonas sp.
CCCGAGAGTTTCAGCAGTTCAGCCGGGTTCCAGTTCACAGCAGACATGCGACCTCCTTCCTGATGCATACCCGCTCAGGGAATAACAGCCAGCCTTGGGCTCACTGAATGCCAGAGCGCAAAGCAGGCTACAACGGGTCCTCCTCCGAAACCAGCCCGAGTTTGCGCGCCCGTTTCTGCCAATTCTCGCGGGCCAGCCGCTGCAGATCCTCTACCGTATCGAGCTCATCGACGATCTCAATCCCAAGCAGGGTCTCGATCAGGTCTTCGATGGTCACAATCCCCTCGAATCCACCATACTCGTTGATCACCAAGGCGATATGCGCATTCTGCCCGAGCAGTGACTTAAACAGGGAAAGAAGATGGGAATATTCATACACCACCACGAGCTGCCGCGCCAGTTCTTTGAGCGGGCGATCATGGCGGCGCAGAATGATCTCCCGCTGCAGTTCGTCCTTGCGAACAAAACCGGTGATCTGGTCGATATTCTCGCCGTAGACCGGGATACGGCTAAAAGGGCAGTCAAGATGCTGCCGCAAGTAATCGCCGACGGTCGATTCCTCGGGCAGAGCCATGACTACGGTCCGTGGGGTCATGATACTCTCCACGTAGATGCGATTGAACCGCATCAGGTTCCTGATGATGCGGGATTCGTCCTGGAGGATGCCACCTTCTTTTTCGACGAAGGTGGATATGGCGCTCAGGTCGGCCCGACTGAAGACGCTCTCCCCCTGGGGTTTGTGCAACAGCCGGGTCAGCAATTGGCTGATCACGACACAGGGGTAGAGCAGCAGGATCAGCCCCTGGATCAACCGGGCGCCAGACGGTGCCAGCTGCCTCCAGTAGATGGCGCCAAGGGTTTTGGGAATAATCTCGGAAAGAACCAGGATGGCAAGGGTCAGCAACGCTGAAACCAGCGACAGGTATTTGTCCCCCCACAACCTCTGGGCCTGGGCACCCACTCCGGCGGCACCGATGGTATGGGCGAAGGTATTGAGAGTCAGGATTGCCGCCAGCGGACGGTCTATGTTTTCTTTGAACCGGGTCAGCAAACGAGCGATCCGTGGGGAATCCTTTTCCATAATCACGATGTAGGCGGGAGAAACGCTCAGTAAAACAGCCTCGAGGATCGAGCACATGAAGGAAAAGAAAAGCGCGATGAAAAGGTAGAGGACCAGCGTCTGCATAGCAGAAATCGCTCCTGTCCATTCAGCCCACCGCGAGGGCCGAATGCGATAAATAGCGCCTTATTATCATAACCGTTCAGGATCGTTTTAAAAATCCGGACTTACCGACCGGGCGGACTCGAACTTTAAGAACCGGAATATCAATGCCTGCTTCAGCCGCCGGGGCGCAAATCTGAAAAAACCTCCGCTGACAATGGAAATAATTTTAAACGATAACCAGCCTTCTTCAACCAGCCTTCTTCAACCAGCCTTCTTCAACCAGCCTTCTTCAATCTGACTGCGGAGCTGATCCAGGGCATGATCCAGAGAGACTTCGTAGCCGTCGTGATCGACCAGGCGCACCGGCTTGGTGCAGACGGGGCAGTCGAAGGCGTGGTAGGTGGTGGGCTGACGCACGGTGCGCCCCTGCTGTCTCTGGAATTTCCAGCCGGAATGGCTGCCCCAGTTGACCAGGAGGGTGCGACAGGTGGCGCAGTAGGGGCGGTGTTTTTTGTCCCAGAGGATGCCGAAACGATAGATGAAGCGGTTGCGCTGGCAGCGCCGCCACCACAGCCAGACAACCGGCATCGCGATGACCAGCAGCACCAGGGCGGCAAGGATGCCGGTGAAAAGCGGGAGGGTCACCGTTTCGGGGAGATCCCCGGAAACGGCGCGGAACAGGCGCTCAATTATTGAAGCAGGAGAAATTTGGGCCATATTATAGAATTCCAGTTGCCGGCACAGGCCATATTAATAACATGCGGGGAGAGTGAGGAGCAGGCGGCAGACGTAACGGACTTAGCCCCCGGCCAGTTTCACCGGCCAGCCCAGCTTCTTGAGTTCGGCCACCAGCAGGTCGCGGTGATCCCCCTGAATCTCGATGATCCCGTCCTTGACCGTGCCGCCGGTGCCGCACTGCTGCTTGAGGCGCTTGGCCAGCGCCTTGATACCGTCGTCGTCGAGGGGAACACCGGTGACCAGCGTCACTCCCTTCCCCTTGCGCCCCTTGGTCTGGCGGGCCACCCGCACCACCCCGTCCGAGGGCGCAGCTGCCTGTTTTCTGGCGCAGGCGCACTCTTTTTGCGGCCGGCTGCAGCCGGGGCACATGCGCCCGTGTTCGCTGGAATAGACCAGGCCGCCGCCCTTCTTCTTTACTGCCATTAACGCTCTCCCCTGAAAAAAACCGGGATTATAATACTGCATAAATCGGGGACATAATACTGAATTCCGGCTGCCGCAAAATCCGTAGCATGCTCCTGGCTGCAAAAACCCGGATTGACCCTGACGGCAGGCTCTGCCTTACTTTGATATTCGGCCGTTCGGGAGGCGCCCGCAGAAAGAGCAGCGGTGAGGTTACCGGCCCATCGGCACGGCATGAACGTGGAGTTATGCGCAGAGATTTGCGGCGCGGGGAAATGAGCGCGAAGAGGTTTCGACGTGATGACTAACGGTCATCACGCCCATATCGCCCAGTCCGACGGCCAGCTCTCAATCGAGCAGGGCGTCGATGGCGCCAAAGTCAAAACGCTTTTCGGCCAGCTCGTTGATCAGCTGGATTTTATGGGTGTCTTCGGCGGTGATCTTGGAAACGTCGTCGTTGATGATTTCGAAAACCCTGGTCGAGTTGAGCCCGGCGCGCATGTAGGGGATGCCGCTGTTGTCGATGATTCTCTGGGTGATGTGGCTGACCTCGCCGATGCCGGGGATAATGATGCCGGCAATCTTCTCCCGGTAGCCGGGGATCTGGTAGAGGTTGGCCAGGGTCACCAGCAGCTCGTCACGGCTGGAGTTGACGATTACCAGCGATGACTCCTTGAGCAGCTCGGCCACCCGCTGGGTCGAGGCAGCACCGATCTGCACGTGATGGGCGATGCGCTGGGCCTCTTCGGCATTGGCCTTCAGGGGAACATCAAGGACGCTGGCGATCCGCCGCAGGGTCGGGTTGGCGAGAATCGGCTGGTAGTTGAAGCCGCCGATCACGCCGAAGGGCTGGTCGGCAAAGGCGAGACTCAGATCGCGCAGCGACTGCTCGCGCCTTTCGGGATTAATCTTGTTGGCGAGCACCGCCTTGACCGGCACCTGCTCCTTTTCAAAGAGCGCCAGGTTCATGTGCACCGCATCGACCACGCTGCCGAGCCCGCCGCCGGCCACCATCAGCACCGGAGCCCCGGCGGCTGCGGCGATCCTGGCGTTGCCGAAGCCGAGGATCGAGCCGACCCCGGAATGACCGGCACCCTCGATGATCAGAAAATCGTTTTTGGCGTCGAGCTCAGCGATGGCCTCGAGGATCTGCCGCCGGATCGTCTCACGCGAAATGCTGCCCTCGAGAACCCGGCGCGTGTCGCCGCGCCCGAGCACGAAGGGAGACATCAGCGGCAGGTCGTGCTCAAGGCCGAAGACCCGCGCCATGACGATGGCGTCCTTGTCGGCGACAATGCCGTTGTATTCATCCGGCTTGGGCCCGATCGGCTTGATAAATCCGACCCGTCCGTACTTTTTTCGCGCCATGTGCATCAGCGACATCGAGGTCGTGGTCTTGCCGCTGTTCTGGGCGGTAGCGGCGATAAAGATTTTTCGAGCCATGACAGAGCCTCCCGGGTGGAGCGATTTAGAGCTTTAATCTCACTTATAGCAAAGCCATGGCGTATACCGCAGAAAAAAATCACCCCCCAGGGTCATGATATATTTCCTGCTGCTGAAACGCCGAAAGGGCTTTAACGCTGCGATGACGAACGTCGCCGGAAATGCTCGTCAAGCAGCCAGTGAGTTTCTGCACTCCTGGGCCGATTCGACCTGCCACCATTGTAACACACTAAAAAATAGCCCTTTACCCAACCCTGGAGCACGCCGAAAAGTCATTGACATCCCACCGGTTTTGCGCTAAATACATGAACCTCATAACTAAATGCCGCTATAGCTCAGCTGGTAGAGCAACTGATTCGTAATCAGTAGGTCGTCCGTTCAAATCGGATTAGCGGCTCCAAAAAATCAAGGG
>NZ_JBFHGD010000250.1:0-4158 GCF_041583255.1 Trichloromonas sp.
CCGGCAACTACGTCAACGGCGCCAACATCGCCGGCTTTACCAAGGTGGCCAAGGCCATGGTGGCTTTCGGCCTGATCTGATCCGCTCAGCGTCTATTCTGCAACGAGAAAGGCCCGGCTTTATGCCGGGCCTTTCTCGTTGGGCGCTGTTGAGTTTCAGCTGGTGAAGCAAGCCAGTCGCTGGCTGACCACGTCGGCCATCAGCCGCAGCCCCTCGCTGGGGGCCCGGTAGACCTTGACCACCTGTTTGTAGCGGCTGCTGGCCGGCATCAGCCCTTCGAGGGCGTTGGGCAGGCGGTGGCGCCAGGCGTCATTGACGAAGCAGTTGCGGTTGTCGGGAAAGAGGGCCAGGTAGAAGATGTCGGCCTCGACCAGGTCCTGGAAGAAGTGGGAGCCGTAGGAGAGTTCCGGCATCAGGTCGCCGCTGGTAAATGCTATTTCGGCAATGGCGGAGACGTTGTTGATCTCCGAGAAGGAGATGGGAACGCCCAGCGACGGGGTCGAGGTGCCCCAGCGGCCGGGGCCGAGGAGCAGCGTCGGGTTGTCGCTGCGGTTGGCGATGCGCTTGTTGAGGCGACCGACCAGGCGCGCCACCTCGTATTTCTCGGAGAGCGGCAGGCGGATGTATTCGGCCGCTTCGACCCAGATGATCCACTTGATGGGCTGGCAAATGTTGCCGCCCATGAAGTTTCCTTCGCTGCTGAAAAAGGTTTTCTCGGCGGGGATGTCGGCCGGAACCTCGACCTGGATCTCCTGCCCCTTGGTCTGCAGCGGGCGGCATTGCACGACGTTGATTCTGGTCGCGCCCTGCCGGGTGAAGTTGACGGTGAACTCGACGTCTACCGGGTACTGGTAGGCCTTTTCCAGGGTTTTCAGCAGCCGCTGCATGATGCCGGTAAAGGGGGTTTTTGAGAGGAGCTGGTCGAAGGTCAGCAGCCAGACGTCCTGCCCCTTGGTCCCGCGGCTTTCGAGCAGACGCATGGTCTCGGTGTCGCGTACTCCGTACATCGACCAGGGGATCTCGATCCCTTCTTTGCTCAGGTTGAGCAAGGATACCGTCTGCAGGGCGTTGCTGTCGACGTTGAGCAGGTCGACGTCGCGCTGGGAGAACTTGCGGGTGTCCTCGAAGCCCTTGTGCGGCTTCTTGAGCGGGGCATCGAGGGCGACGATGCGCGGGTAGTCCCCCTCGACCCGGTCGACGGCGCGGGTGCCCAGCCCCATCACCAGGCGCAGCATGCCGGCCTGGGGGTCCATTTCCTTGTCCCAGACGAAGGTGTTGTAGGAGACGCCGACCCCGGCCAGCTCGGGAAAGTAGTAGTGCTTGCGGTAGGCGCCGGAGACCCGCTGGATGAGCAGGGCCATCTGTTCGTCCTGCTGGTCGAGTCCGCGCTGCAGCCGGTAGGCGAGAGCGTCTTCGCTCATGGCGCTGGCAAAAATTTTCCGCACCGATTCTTCGAACTGGGCCAGTCGCTCTTCAGGGCTGCCCTGGCTGACACAGAAAAAGCTGTCATACTTGCCGGCAAAGGCGTTGCCGAAGCCGTCTTCGAGCAGGGAGCTGGAGCGGACGATGATCGGGTATTGGCCGTAGTACTCGAGCATCTTGTGAAAGCCTTCGCGGATCGGTTCGGGAAAGCTGCCGCTGAGCATTTTTTCGCGCAATTCGGCCGCCGCGGTGAAGTAGCCTTCGCTGGTCTTCTGCTGCATGAAGAGTTTCCACCAGCCGTTGTGCACGATGTACGAATAGTAGACGTTGGAGCCGACGAAGAAGGAGTCGTGGTCTTCGAGGTGGTTCTGCCAGTCGAACGTGCTGTCGTGCAGCAGGATGTTGCGGGCCAGCAGCATGCCGACCGCCTTGCCGCCGATGAAGCCGGTGCCGATCACCCGCGCCTTGATGCCGAGCAGGTCGCGCAGCGTCAGGTATTGTCGGGCCAGGGCCAGGATGCGCTCCTCGCGACCGATCAGGTGCCGGCATATGTGCATGACCATCCGCTGCTGTTCTTCGATGGCGGAAGGGTCGCTGGCCAGTTGTTCGGCCTGCAGGAAGAGGTGGTGCCAGTGGTCGAGCTGACGATGGGCGCTGCCGCCGCTTCTGGCGGCGATCGTGCTGAGCAGGTTGGTGGCTTCGAAGCTGTTGGCCAGCGGGATGAACTCGTCGCCCTGCTTGCGGTGGGGCAGAAACATGGTCGGCGAGCGGCGCTGCCAGACCTTGAGCGGGTGGATGTGGAAGTGGTCGTCGTGGTTGTAGACGTCGATCAGAACCTGGGTGGTGTCGCGGATGCGTTCGATGGTGCGAAACGAGTGGCGGTCGCGAATCAGGGCGAAGTAGGCGACGGTGTCGAGCTCAAACAGGTAGGGGCAGGTGACCCGGAAGAAGTTGCCGACCATGTAGTCGGTGGCCCAGGCCGAGAGAAGCTCGGAGAGGCAGTCGAAGACGTAGAAGGCGCCCGGACCCTCGTCGGAGATAATGGCATGGATGCGGGTCGTGAACGATTCGAAGCCCTGGCGTGGTTCAAGCTCGTAGATGGTAATCTGCGGCGAGGGTTCGAGTAGCGGTTCGTGATCGCCGAAGCGCATGTAGACCAGTTTCTTCTTCTCTTGCAGTGCGTGTTCGACAAAGGGGCCGACAAAGTTCCGGTAATCAGCGATGCTGTCGACTTTCCAGACGACATTGTCGCCGATGCGCAGGCCGTCGAGGATCGAGTCGAGTCCGGCGTAGCCGGTGGTGACGCGGGCGGATGGTTCCATGGGGACGACTCCAGGCGATAGGCGGTGAAGATGCAAGGTTAAGCAGGTATGTGCTTAATAAGTTGTTGCACGATTTTATAGCATGGACACTTGGTGTCTGCCAGAAAAAACGGCAACGGCGAGCTCCTCGCCCGGGTGTCGAAATTTTACGCAAGACTTCCGTTGGAGGGTATTTGACGGCGCACCGAAAAGGGAGTATTGTTGGCGCGCTTGAGGTGCCAGAGGTTTGTTTTTTTCGCCAAGAAAGGTGTCGTTGGGCCATGTGGGGCCGTTGCTGTTTTTCGATGTTTCGCCGTGCCGTGTTTATTCTCCTGCTTCTGCTGGCCGCCTGCGCCAGGCCGCCCGAAGTTGTCCCTCCTCCCCCGGGCCCCCCGCCCGTTGAGCTGCCGCCGGTGCCGCCAGAGAAGGTGCCGGCCCTGTCCGAGGTTTCCTGGGATGCCGTCGAGGGGTGGTCGCAGGACGATCTGTCCCAGGCGCTGGAGCCGCTGCTGGTGAGCTGCCAGGTGCTTAAGAAGCGAGAGGGCTGGGCCGAGGTCTGCCGCGAGGCTGCAGTTCTTGACGGCGCAGACGGGCTGGCGCTGAGAAGCTTTTTCGAGGAACGCTTCGTTCCGTACCGGGTGCGCAACAGCGACGGCAGCGATACCGGCACCATCACCGGCTATTATGTTCCCGACCTGCGCGGCAGCCGGATCCGTACCGAGCGCTATCCCTATCCGCTCTATGGTGTTCCCGACGACCTGCTGGTGATCGACCTGCGCAGCCTTTATCCCGAACTCGGAGATTACCGTCTCCGCGGGCGGGTCGAGGGGCGCAGGGTGGTTCCCTACTGGAGCCGTGGCGATATCGATCAGGGTAAGGGGGCCGTGGCCGGCAATGAACTCTTCTGGGTCGCTGATCCGGTGGAACTCTTTTTTCTGCACATCCAGGGATCCGGCAGGATTCTTCTCGACAATGGGGAGAGTGCCATGGTTCATTTCGGTGACCAGAACGGTCACCCCTATCGCTCCATCGGTAAACTGCTCATCGAGCGGGGGGATATGACCCGTGACCAGATGTCGATGCAGAATATCAAGAAATGGGCGCAGCAGAACCCGGATCGGGTCAAAAGCCTGCTGGCTGAAAATCCCAGTTACGTCTTTTTTCTTGAGCGTCCGCCCAGTGCAAAGAGTCCTCCCGGGGCATTGGGCGTCCCCCTGTCGCCCGGCCGGAGTCTGGCGGTAGACCCCCGGACCATTCCTCTCGGGGCCCCGGTCTTTCTCGACACGACCTGGCCGTCGAGTCAGGCTCCGCTGCAGCGCCTGATGGTTGCCCAGGATACGGGCGGCGCCATCAAGGGCGCGGTGCGGGCCGACTTCTTCTGGGGGATGGGGGGCTTCGCCGGTGATTATGCCGGCAAGATGAAGCAGTCTGGACG
>NZ_JBFHGD010000251.1:0-4145 GCF_041583255.1 Trichloromonas sp.
ACCTGCCCAAGCTTGAACGGATTGTCCTGATTGAGCAGCGGCAGAACGAATTCAGCAATAATCGTGAAAGTGCCGTCGCCATTGGCGAACTGGTCAGTGAATGGCATCGTTTGCGTAAGGAGTTTAAGCTTCCCGAAGAAATGACGGCTTCCCTGGAGCGGCTGGCCAACCAGGCCTACCGCCTGCTGATGCCGGCGGAGCATCCCCCGTCCAGAGAGCCGCAGGTGCTGGATATTTTTGCGCCGGTGCACCGGGTGCGGCAAAAGCTCACCCAGCAGACAAAATTGCTCAACTTCGATGAATTCTGCAGTGACAGGGACCCAACCGGTCACCCGCGTACAGTCCAGGACGTCGCCGTTATCCTCTACACCTCGGGCACGACCGGGCGCTCAAAGGGGGCAATGCTCAGTCACGGCAATATTGTCTCGAATATCCTGGGCGCCTGTCGCTTGTTCAAACTCGACGGGCACATGCATACCCTCTCATTTCTGCCGATCAACCACGTGTTTGAGCAGGTCTGCGGCATCCTGCTCCCTCTTTCCCTCGGCGGGACGGTCTCTTTTGCCGAATCCCTTAAGAAATTGGGTGAGAATCTGGCCGAGGTTAAACCCACATTCTTTCTCGGTGTCCCTGCCGTCTACCGGATATTTTACGACCGCATCACCAAAAACGTTCAGTCCAGAACCATCAGCCGTGCCCTCTTTGCCCTCCCCTTCACTCGTCCCATTATTGCGGCCAAAGTTAAAAAAATGCTCGGGGAGAACACAACCTTCATCAGTGGCGGCGCCGCCCTTGATCCGGAAATCGCCCGGGGGTTCCGCGCACTCGGCATCAAGATCCTCCAGGGATACGGAATCACCGAAACCTCGCCGGTCATTTCCGCCGAACCGCCAGACTCGCCGCGCATTGGAACCGTGGGGCCGCCGCTGCAGGAGGTGCAGGTGCGCATTTCTAATCCCGACAGGGAGGGTTCCGGTGAAATTCTCGTGCGTGGGCCCAATGTCATGCTCGGTTATTACAATAACCCGGACGCTACTGCCGAGGTCCTGATCGATGGCTGGTACTATACGGGGGACCTGGGCCGCATCGGCCAGGATGGCTACCTTTCAATCTGCGGGCGGGCCAAGAACCTTATCGTGACTCCCAACGGCAAGAATGTTTACCCTGAAGAGGTTGAAATAGAGCTTCTCAAAAGTCCCTATATCGCCGAAACCATGGTTTATGGTCACAAGGTGTCGCCCAGTGCCGAAGAAGTTCATGCGATTATCTTCCCCGATCTCGACGCCGTCGACCAATACGCCAGAGAGCTGGGGAAGCCCCCCCTTGCCGAAGATGAACTTGAAAAGCTGATTCGCGCGGAAGTGCTCGAAGCCGGCAAGCGGATGGCGGATTACAAGCGGGTGAAGAAATTCACCTTGCGGGAGGACGAATTCCCCAAAACCACGACAAGAAAAATAAAAAGATTTGTGGTAGAAGCACAAATTCCTGCAGCAGAATAAGATATATTGCCGACTTCTGGTATAATTTCGTGGTTATGGCAATTGCTGAGGAGGTATGCTTGAAAAAGACCTGTGAATTGAGAAGTCAGTGTAGATTTTATCTGAAATTCTGTGGTCGCTCCAGCAATGTCTGGCAGGGGATGATTGCTATCTACTGCCAGGGAGATACGTCATATCTCTGCGAAAGGCGAAAGTATTTTTATGAAACCGGGAATCAGTCAAGCGAAAACCTGATGCCCACCGGGAAGCTTGTCCCAATCTCATTTCAGACGCTTCCCTGACCTGAACATTTCTCGTGGCCTTCCTTTTTTGTGGATATGGCCATCAGCCTCTCACCTGCCCGGATCAACTCTTCCTCCAGTTGCTTGAAAATGTCCTGCTCCCTTTCCTGTTCTTCTTCGCGTGCCGCGATTTCCAACTGCCTGGCCAGCTGATAGGCCGCCTCAGCGTTGAGAAAACCGATGACTGATTTCAGGTTGTGCGCCAGGATCTCCACTTCGCGGTTATCCTGCCGGGCAATGCCCGCCCTGATTTCATCCAGCATTTTGGGATAGTCTTCCAGAAACTCCTTGATCAGTTCAGCCATCAGTGAATTGTTTTTCTGAATATTTTCATCGTATGCCTTATCAAGTTTCGTCTCCGCCATCGGCATGGGCCGCAACCGAGCTATCGGTTGTTTTGCCAGATGTCGTTCAACTACGCGGCAAAAAAGTTCAGGCTTGATCGGCTTGGCGACATAATCATCCATTCCGGCCGCCAGGCAGCGTTCCTGGTCACCAGGCATGGCGCAGGCCGTCATGCCGATGATCGGGACATGAAAGTTTCGCTCTTGACAGAGCTGGCGAATCATCCGGGTCGCCTCCAGGCCATCGATATCCGGCATTTGCACGTCCATCAACACCAGGTCGAAGGCTTCATTGCAAACAGCATCCACGGCAGACCGGCCATCACATACCACGGTCATATCCCAATCGCTTCTGTAGGCTAGTGCCAGCGCAAGTTTTTGATTGAAAGCATTATCTTCTGCCAGTAGCAGACGGGGCCGGAACGCAAAATCCCGCATCAAAGGGGTGTCGGACAACTCCTGCAGGGCGTTCGCACGTTCCACGGGTTGTGGTTGCTCGACCGAGTTTGGGCAGAAAACGACGCTCAGCGCATGCCGTAGCCGGGTCAGCGTGACCGGCTTGGTCAAATACCCGTTTATTGCCAGCTCGCGACAGCGTTCGTGACCCACGGCCAGGTCATCGGTAGTAAACATCATGAGTACCGGGATGGCCGGGTCGATATGCTCCCGGATGATTTCCGTGGTTGTGAAACCATCCATTCCGGGCATGATGCTATCGACCAGAATGGCCGAAAAGGGTTCTTCGCGGAAGCGGGCTTCATGCAGCTTCTGAATGGCGCTGTCGCCGGAGTCGATCGAACTGGCGTCGATGCCCAGTTGTCTCAGGTTATTCACCAGCAACGATCTGACAACAGGATGATCATCCACCACGAGGATATTTTTTCCGGCAAGGCCGCTAATTTCAATAGGCCGGGCCGAAGAGAATGCGCTGAATGGAAGCTCAACAGAAAAGACACTCCCCTGCCCTTCACGGCTCTGCAGCGAAAGTCGCCCCAACATCCCTTCGGCAAGAGCCTTGGAGATGGCCAGCCCCAGGCCGCTGCCGCCGTATTTTCGACTGGTTGCCGTGTCGACCTGGCTGAAATTGCGGAAGAGTTTATGCTGGAGTTCTTCCGCAATGCCGATGCCGGAGTCCTTTACCGCAAAAGCCAGGCGACAGCCATCCGCTCCCTGTTCAAGCAGGTCAACCTGCAGCAAAACCTCCCCCTTTTCGGTGAACTTGACGGCATTGCCCAGCAGGTTCAGCAACACTTGGCGAATTCGCAGGGGGTCTCCATGCAGCTCATCCGGCACCTCGGCCGCCACCGAACAGATAATTTCCAATCCTTTTCGGTGGGCCGGAACTGCCGCAGTGCGCATGGTCCCTTCGACAAGCTCCCGCAGCCGGAAAGGAACGGACTCAATTTCAAGCATCCCCGCCTCGATCTTTGAAAAATCGAGGATGTCGTTGATCAGCTCGAGCAGGGAATCCGCCGAGGACTTTACCGTTTCGAGACAGTCTCTTTGGTACTGGGGCAAGTCGGTGTCGAGCACCAGCTCGGTCATGCCGATAATGGCATTCATGGGCGTTCGCACTTCGTGACTCATATTGGCGAGGAAATCCCCCTTGGCCCGACTCGCCGATTCTGCGGCAAGCTTGGCTTCCATGAGTTCATTTTCTGTACGGCGGCGAGCTCGTTCGGATGCGACGAATTTGCGGAACCCGAGCCCGATTGCCACCTGTCCGAACAGCCAGATCAGGGCGTGGGTGAAGCCCAGGTTGAAAAGATCGCGGCGGGCCTGCTCTTCATAGGGCTTCATCGGAACCAGCACGGTAAGGCCACCGCAGACCTCGCCCAGCACATATCCATGCTGCTGGTGGCACTGCATGCAGCCCTGCTCGGCGTGCAGCGGGGTTATCAGGCGCAAGATCCGCCCCTCAGGATGCTCCTCGATGACTGAAACGTCCGTCGCTCCATCCTGAAGCTGCCCGAGTGCTGTCGTTTCCCAATGATCAGGCTGGTTGCGCGAATTTAGCGGAT
>NZ_JBFHGD010000252.1:0-4112 GCF_041583255.1 Trichloromonas sp.
CCTCAAGCTCGACGTCGATCGGCATGTCATCGCCACCGGCGGTAGCGCCGTCTACAGCGAGAAAGGCATGACCCATCTGAAGAGAATTTCGACCATTGTGTTTCTCGAAGTGGATTACGCAGAGATCAAGCGCAGAATCAGAAATTTCGACACGCGGGGGATTGCCAGGGCGAAAGGCCAGTCCTTTCGCCAGCTGTTCGAGGAGCGGCAGGCGCTCTACCGGCGCTACGCTGAAATCCGGGTGGACGGCAACCGGCTCAGCCAGGAAGAGTTGGCCGAAGAGATCGCGGCAGCCTATTTGCGGAGCTGACCGACAGGACTTGACCTTTGCCGAATTGGGGGTTTAGTTCTATTGAGCATCCACGCGAGGAGGAAAGCATGAACGAGAACCTGGATCGTGTCGTCCGATTTCTGCGTGCAAAACCCGAACTGGCCGATTACACCGTCCGCGAGGAAGGAAAGGAGCTGCACCTGTCGAAGGGATCGGACTGTTTCGTGCGCCTTATCCCTACCGACAAACCGGAAATCTGGCGCATGGAGCACTTTCACAACCGGAAGCGCTGGGAGCGGGTCGACTGCACCTGCACGCTGCAAGAGTGTCTCGATTACCTCTCCTCCAATCCCCAGTTCCTCTACTGGGAAGGCTGAGCCGAAACCCGCCTTGAGCGGCTTGCATCCCGCGCCGCACCCGGTACATTCTTCTGAGAAAAAAAGTCCGGGAGGAACCTATGCCGACCTATGAATATCTCTGCAAGGAATGCCAGGTTATCTTTTCCCTGGTGCTCAGCATGTCCGAACACGACCGGCGCCGGGTCGAATGCCCGCACTGCCGCAGCAAGGAAGTAATTCAGCAATACTCCACCTTCTTTCCCAAAACCAGCAAGAAGAGCTGAACCGGGCGGACAAGGGGCATCAGATCTCGTTGAGGTCGATCATCTCCTCGCCCATCAGGTAATCGGCCTTGACCACCTTCGACGCGGTGGCCAGCCTGTCGACAATGGTGCGGATTCTTTCCAGCTCCCGGCGGATCTCGACCAGGTGGCCGCCGGCAGGATGAGTTTCGGGCAGCGTCCGGCCCGCCAGGTGCAGATGACCGAAAATGGTGGTCAGCGGATTGTTGAACTCGTGACTGATCGCCGTCGCCATCTCCTGCAGCAGCTTCAGCTTCTCCAGCTCCACCGCCATCAGCTTCTCCCGGCGCGATGCCAGGTGCAGACGGATGCGGGCCAGCAGCTCGCCGGGATAAAACGGCTTGACGATGTAATCGTCGGCCCCCGCCTCGAAGCCGCGGATCTTCTCCTGCTCCGATTCCAGCGAGGTCAGAAAGATGATCGGCACCGCGCGGGTGCGCGCATCCTGCTTCAGCGTCCGGCAGACCTCGTAGCCGTCCATCTCCGGCAGGTAGACGTCAAGCAGAATCAGGTCGGGCGGCTCGGCTAACGCCGCAGCAATCCCCGGTGGGCCGTCCTCAGCGAACGCCAGCCGGTATTTCCCCGTGAGGCTCTCTTCGAGCCGCGCCTGCATGACCTTGCTGTCTTCGATGATGAGAATGGTTTCCATGGTCCCCCCTTGTGCAGGGGGATTATTCTAGAGAGAAATGTCGTCCTGTCAACAGCTTATGGAACTGCAAGAAAAATCCTCCCGGGAAGAGCCCCCCCTTGCCTCCCTCGCCGCATCGTGCCAGAATCCCCCCATGGCCAACACCATCATTCATCTCGACATGGACGCCTTTTACGCCTCGGTGGAACAGCTCGACTTCCCCGAACTGCGCGGTCTGCCGGTGATCGTCGGCGGCGGCAAAGAGCGCGGCGTGGTGGCCGCCTGCTCCTACGAGGCCCGCCCCTTCGGTGTGCGCTCGGCGATGCCGATCAGCCGGGCGCTGCGGCTCTGCCCCGTGGCGGTGCTGCGGCCGGTGCGCATGGCCCGCTACCAGGAGGTTTCAAAACAGGTCTTCGCCATCTTCGCCCGCTACACCGACCGCATCGAACCGCTGTCGGTGGACGAGGCCTTTCTCGACGTGTCCGGCTGCGAGCGGCTGTTCGGCCCGGCGCTGGAGATCGCCCGAAAAATCCGCAAGGAAGTGCGGGATGAACTGGGGCTGGCCATCAGCGCCGGGGTGGCGCCGAACAAATTTCTGGCCAAGCTCGGCTCGGAAAGCGCCAAACCCGACGGTCTGCTGGAGATCGCCCCGGACAAGGTGGATGATTTTCTGCTGCCGCTGCCGGTGGGACGAATCTGGGGAGTGGGGGCGAAGGCGGCGGAGCAGCTGCACCGCTACGGCTGCCGGACGGTGGCCGACCTGCGGCGGATGAGCGAGGCACAGCTGAAGGGGATGTTCGGCGTCTGGGGCGAGCGCCTCTACCTTCTGGCCCGGGGCGAGGATTCGCGCAGCGTCGAAGTCGAGCAGCCGGCCAAATCCTTTGGTGCCGAGGAGACTTTTTCCAGCGACCTGCGGCGGATCGAGGATCTGCAGCGCGAACTGCTGGCCCAGGCCGAAAAGGTGGCGGCCCGCCTGCGCCGCCACGGCATCGAAGCCCGTAACCTCACCCTCAAGATCCGCTACGACGACTTCGAAACCCTGACCCGCCGGCTGACCCTGGCCGAACCGAGCGCCAACGGTCTGGCCCTCTACCGGGCCGGGCTCGAACTGCTGCGGCGCACCGAGGCGGGGGCCCGGCCGGTGCGCCTGCTCGGCCTGACCGCCGGCGGCCTGGAACCGGCCGGGCAAGCCCAGGCTTCGCTCTTTCCTGATGCCGGCATGCAGCGCCAGGCCGAACTGGATCTCGCGCTCGACAAATTGAGTGAGCGTTTCGGCAGTGGGGGGGTGAGACGCGGGACTCTGCTTGATTTGCCGAAAGACGAAACGGGCAGTAAAAAATAAAACTTAACACCGTCGGGTCCCGGCCCGACAGCCGGGTTACTTTTCTTTGAGCGCAAATGAAAAGTAACCAAAAGAAACTCTGGCTGCGCCGCATGGGGGGCGCGAAGGGCCGCGACCTCTTTTCACCTTCGTGGCAACTGACCTCCGACCCGTCTTCATCGACCCCACTTGCGAACGACACACATACGCCGCCAGTCAGCAAATCTGTTGCAAATTCCGCCGCTACCAAGAAAGCCAAATACAGGTTGTGCTTTTAATAACGCAGCCCTGTGTTTGCTCAGCCCGGGAAAATGCTCCGTCGACCACCATTGGCGCAGATGTGCCACGAAGAACGGCCGCATGCCTCGGCACAACGACGCCTAGCCCCCGGCGCCAACCGCGCCAGAGTCCACATGCCCCCCGCAGGGGAGCCATTTTGCTTACTTTGGGTTGGCTTGGACTAAAAGCAAGGCGTCCGGCGGAACGCGACCCGCCGGCTTTGCCGCTCGAGCAACCCTGCCCCAGCTTAAAGCCCCATGGCGATATCCCGGGCCAACGCCGGCAACTCCTCCAGCAGCAGGGCCTCGCGTCCCTGCGGACAGCGGGTCGATCCAATAAAACGCTCGATGTGCGATCTGATCTCGATCCGCTTGACCTGCAGCACTGAGCTCCCCCCCATCACGCCGAACTGCCCGGTGACAACCTGGCTTGCGGCCAGAGCCTTGCCGGCATCGATGGCCCGGCTGTCGTCGTCCAGCCCCAGCTGGCTGATCGCCATATCCTGCAGCACCTGGCTGACTCGTTCACGCTTCACCAGCAG
This sequence comes from Trichloromonas sp., assembly GCF_041583255.1. Classification (NCBI taxonomy): domain Bacteria; kingdom Pseudomonadati; phylum Thermodesulfobacteriota; class Desulfuromonadia; order Desulfuromonadales; family Trichloromonadaceae; genus Trichloromonas; species Trichloromonas sp. The sequence goes on from NZ_JBFHGD010000252.1 coordinate 3,681, forward strand.
CACCTTGCCCTGCTTCAGCAGCTCTTCCCGCAAAGCATCGGCCAGGATGGCCGCCGCGGCTCCCATCGGCCCGTCGGCGGCAAAATCGTACACCGCCAGGAGCGGCCGGTCCCCGGTCGCCGGCGCAGCTGCAGGCAAGCTCCCAACCGGCGCTGTTTCGGCCTGCGGGTCAAGCGGGGTCGGCAATTCGACAGGACCCGCGTCCCGCCCCTTGCGCAGAGCCGTCTCGAACAGGTCCTTACGAGCCAACTGATAGAGTCTTTTCCAGGTATTTTCGATGATGACCGTGCCGTCCGATTCCGCGCCGCTGTCCGCAGGAAGGACCGACTGCGTCTCGAAGGAAGCTCCGGTGCGGATGTTCACCAGCAGGTAGCGAACAGAGGTAGAATTGCGTTGCCGCTCGATGAGCAGCCCGTAATCGGCGTGCAGGGC
>NZ_JBFHGD010000253.1:0-4100 GCF_041583255.1 Trichloromonas sp.
AGAGCCATCTGGAGAAGCCGCTGCGCATGCAGGGGTGTCCGACCTGCAGCCGCCCGACGGAACCTCCTATCTAAATCACAACGCAGAACGGCCGTTTCCATGCTGGAAACGGCCGTTCTGCCTTCTGCCTTCTGCCTTCTGCCTTCTGTCTTCTACCTGCTCGCATCCCGCGGCGTGATAACCAGGTCGATCCGCCGGTTGACCGCCCGCCCCTCGGGGGTCTGATTCGAAGCGAGAGGCTTGGCCGAGCCGAACCCGACGGCTTTAAGTTTTTCCGCCGGCAGGGTCCGGTTCGCCACCAGGTACTGGCGGACCGCCGAGGCCCGGCGCTGCGACAGCTCGAGGTTGGCCGCCTCCAGACCGGTGCTGTCCGAATGGCCTTCGACCACCACGTCGGGCTGGGCAAAGACGCCGATCGCCTGCTGCACCTTGCTCAGCAGAGCGTAGTTCTCCGGCATGATGACTTCCTGGCCGACCGGAAACTGGATGGTCTTGAGACGGATCACCAGGTTGTTGCCCTGCTTGTAGACCTCGGCTTCGCCGGGGGAAAAGTAGCTCTGCACCTCGTTGAACAACGACTGGAAGCGGCGTTCGGCGTCAAGCCGCTCCTTTTCGCTCTGGTCTTCCAGCGACCGGCCTTCGAGCTCGGCGATTTTCGCCTGCAGCTCTTCGACTTCGGCCCCCTTCTCCTCCAACTGGGCAGCCAGCGCCTCGTGATTTTCCTGCCAGGTCGAAATCACCCCCAGGATGCTGGCCGCCTGCACGTCGAAATCTTCGTCCCGGCGATCGGGAGAGGCCAGCCCCTCGGCAGCCCGGACCAGGTAGCCCTCCATCCAGAGCGTGGCCTGCTCGGGAGTCATGGTCTTGAGTTTTTCGCTCTGCTCCAGCACCCGGTTGAGCCGGCGGGCCTGAAACAGGCTCTGGCGGGAATGCTCGGCGATTTTCTCCTTCTGGTAACGGTTCTGGGTGATATAGGCATCGGCCGAGTCCAGCCGGTTGCGGGCCTGGGTCCAAGTCGTCGGCACCAGCCTTTGGGCGTTCTGCTTTTCGGCCCGGGCAATCAGCTCCCGTGCTTCGTTAAGCGCCCGATCCTTGATCGCCCGCAGCTCGAGCTGATCGTAGGTGCGGGCCACCTTCACCTCATTCTTCTGCGCCCAGCGCAGGTTGTCATCCTCGATCGCCCGGGTCAGCTTGAGGAAATCCTCCTCGGCATCCTGGTAATCTTCGCCGAGGCTCTCGGCGCCGGCCTGGCGGGCGAGTTCGCGAGCCTTGATCGCGCTGCCAAGGGCACTGTTGGCAATCTGCGCCGACTCCTCGGCCAACTGCAGGTGGGCCCGGGCCGACGACATTTTCAACAGGATGACCGACAGTTCGGACTCGCGATTCATCCCTTCGCGGGCCTCGTTGTAAAATGAGGTCACCTTGGCAAAGCGCGTGGGTGCCATGACGTCCAGGTTGTTCCGGCGAGCGGCCTCAATATCCTTTTCGAGATTGGACAGCTGCTCGACAGGATTTTTTTCGCTGACCGGGATTTTCTTCCCTTGCGGCCCGGAGGCGCAACCACCGGCCAGAAACAGAACTGTAACAAGCAGGACGAGAACACCGCTTCCTCTTGCCATCAACATCGTCTGAACCCTTTCTGAATACGAACAACACGCATCATTGGTGCGAAACAATACAGGCAGTAATCAAACACCGGCAAATTGTACACGAATTTGAAAAAATTTCCTCATTGAATCGTTCAATCATTTCGCAAGGCCGCAGGAATTCCCGTTTCGCAGGGAATTTTCACCTGGCACAGGCCGCAGGGAGTGACCTCCACCCCCAGGGCCGCCTTGGCATGGGCCGCCGTCACTTCGCGGATATAGGCGTGGCACCTATGCTTGTCGTGACCGGCCTCGCTGATGGCATCGACCGGACAGCGCCGGACACAGGCCCGACAGGTGCCGCGGGCATAATACAGGCACCAGGCCTGGTGCGAGCTGTACGGCCGCGGCGTCGCCGGCAGGCTCACCCGGGCGACCACCGAACCGCAGCGCATGGCCTTGCCGACCGGGGTGATCAAACCGTCGCTGAGACCAAAGGTGCCGAGGCCGGAAGCGAAAGCGACGTGCCGCTCCGACCAGTTGGAGGCGAGCCAGAAACGTTCGGAAACCTGGTAGGCAAAGCCGGGGAGCAGGGCCGGTGCCACCGCCGGGATGCCGACCTGCCCCAGGGCATCGACCAGGTGACGGCGAAGCACCTCGTTGAAGGCTTCGCCGAAATGGCGGGAACGGCACCAGCGCTCGGCGGGGAGTTGCGTCTCGGCGCGCTGGTCGGCCAGGGTCGCCGCCGTCTGCGGCAGAATCCAGCTGATTACGGTCAACTCGGCGGCGGCCGCACGAACATCGGGATAACCGAGGGCGAAAGCTTCTTCAGGCGTCCAGAGAAACGGGCCGATGTCGGCCTTGAAGCGCGGGTAGTAGGCATCATCCCCCTGGGAAAAGCCGACCAGCGGCGTCCCCCAGGCCGGCTCGCCGCCGTTGCCGGTCAGTGAATTGGCCGGCGATGTCGCGCAGAATTCCGTAACCGCCTGGGCGATCCAGGCTGGCAAATGGCTAGCGGGGATACGGGACACGGGCCACCTCCTTGGCTGCGGAAAAATTCAGCGCAGCGGGTCAAACAGGTATTCGAGGCCGTTGACCTTGATCTCGTGAACCGCCTGCAGCAGGCGACCGAGCTTGCCTTCGGGAAACCCTTTGCCGGCAAACCAGACCACGTAGGGTTCGGGAAGATCGATCAGGCGCCAGCCCTCGTACTTGCCGAAGGGCATGCGGGCCGCGGCCAGCTCGAGCAGGGCCTCGGGTTTCATGATAACCGTTTCCATAGCCTCATTCCAGTCCTGAAACCAGGGAACAGAAACGCTCCAGGGTGCGGGACTTTTTCAGTTCACTCCGCCAGGGGGCGAAATCGGGATCGTCCATCGGCGCCAGCACCCCCTTGAGCTTGGCCAGCACCTGGGTGTCGCCGCAAAAGAGTTGCCGGTAACGCTCGCTGAGTTCCCCCAGGTAGCGGCGCAGCATCGCCGCCCGCTCCCGCCGGTTCGGCTCGGCGCCGGCCCGCCCCCGCAGCCGTTCGAACAGCAAGGGGTCGGCGATCGCCCCCCGGCCCAGCATCAGGCCGGCGGCCCCGGTCTGCTCCAGCACCCGGCGGCCGTCGGCGGCGGTGCGGATATCTCCGTTGGCGATCACCGGCAGGGCCGTTGCGCGAACCACTTCGGCGGTAATGGCGTGATCGGCCAGCCCAGCGTATTCCTGCAGCACGGTGCGTGGGTGCAGGACCAGGAAATCGACCCCGGCCCGCTCGAACAGCGGCAGCAGCGAAAAAACCTGGCGCAGGTCGTCGTAACCGGCGCGCAGCTTGATGGAAAAGGTGCCGGCGACAGCCTGGCGCAGGGCCGGGATCAGTTCGTCGAGAAGTTCGGGGCGGCGCAACATGCCGCCGCCGGTCAGCCCGGAAGTCATCCGCCCGTAAGGGCAGCCCATGTTCAGGTTGAGATGCCTGGCGCCGGCGGCCTGGGCATCGCTGGCCGCAGCCACCAGGGCCTCGCAGCCGTGCCCGATCAGCTGAACCACCAGGGGAATACCCTGCTGTTCGGCGCCGATTTCCCGCAGGTCGGAGGGGGACAGGCGCCTCTTGGTTGAAGCCGCGTGCACCCGCATGAACTCGGTGAAGAGCAGGTCGGGATGCACCCAGTCGGCGAACAGGCCGCGCATGGCCCGGTTGGTCAGCCCTTGCATCGGCGCCAGCATCAGCGGCAGCTCTCCCGCCGCCCAGGGGAGAGTCACCCCGCTCACCTGCCGGCATCCTTTCTGCGGGTGGCCTTGGAACAATAGAGCATCTTGTCGGCCGCTTTGAGCGGCATGAGGATATCGAAAATCGAGCTGATTTCGATCAGCAGCAGCTCGAAGAAGTCGCGAAAGTTGAGAACCGACAGAATCCGGCTTTCGACCTCGTGGAACTTGCGCGCCAAGTCTTCGTTTTCGCGGAATCGCTCGATCAGGGTCAGGTTATCCATAGGATCCGTTCATCGGGAGAGGGTCAACATTCAGTTCAGCAAT
>NZ_JBFHGD010000254.1:0-4082 GCF_041583255.1 Trichloromonas sp.
ATGCCATTAATATTTACCTTTCGATTTTAAACCCTCAGTGGGGTTGCTGTTAAAAAGGTCAAGTTGGTCACCGACTATTTTCCGAATAATTGCTTCTTGCGTTGCAAGCTCACCACATTCATCAATGTGCATGACTGGCACACCTGATTCTTCAAGAGTAACGGCTACAAGTTTGCTGCGATGGCACATTTCGGGTTTCCCTTCACTGCACATGATTGCCACAGAATGTCCACCGTTGTAGGCGCTAATCAACCTAGATATGCCTTCTTTATAGAATTCTTTTTCTTTTACTTTGTCGTAGTCAACTTGATCATCCGTATAACAGGATCTGTCACTTGGCAGCCCACCGATTGTGTCACCCATAAATACATATTTTATGTTGCTTTCTTTAAGTTTTTTTTCGAAAGCTTCTCTGTTGAATTCAATTTTGAATTTTGAATATGGACTAGTTCTCAAATCAATCAGGTAGTGAACGTTATAACGAAGCAAAAGTTCAATAAGCTGATCGATTGATCTATTTCCATAGCCGATTGTTAGGATGCAGGTATTATTTTTCATAATTTCTTTTTTTAAAAGCTAACAGGTATTAGGTGGAATTCCTATATGTAGGAATTGTTAATAGATGTAGGTTTATAGTTCCTATATCTGCCAACTATGTTTATAGATGTAGGAATATGCAAATTGGTTCATTGGGTTGTTCTGGGCTTTTTTCACAGTAAAAATAAAGCCGCAGTTCCGGTTGGCCCGGATGCTGCGGCTGGTTTTTTTGCCTTGGTTTATCATTGCCCCCCCCTCGTGGTGTTCAAAAAATAAAAATAATAAAATAATGCCTTTCTTTTGTAGACCCGTCACAGCTTGGTTGTCAACTGTCAAAATCCGGCAATTTGATTTGCCATGACTGTCGCTTCTCTAACGCCTTTTATTCCTGAGATCATTTTTCTTTTTTGCCGGGCTTCGTGCGCCCGATCCCGCGCAGCCGGATGATCCCCCAGGTGCATGCGGCCAGGCCGCCGCCGGCGGTTATGATGCCGATGAACAGAATGGGCAGATACCAGAACAGCAGCGACTGGTCGGGATCGCCGATGCGGGCGATGAGCGCCTCTTTGATGTAGCCGAATATGAGTCCGCCACCGACAAGGCTGAACGCAGCGCCGAAGGCCACGGCCAGAATGGGCCATATCTTTGTTCTGGTCATGAGGTCTAAGTCCCTGGATTGATTGTTGCTCGAATGCGGCTGAAGCTTTTCGTCGGGTGAAGTGGCTTTTTGTCACTATCTCTTTGTGGCGGCCCATTTTCAATCTATTTGTTGACTTCGGTGGCTCGCCGGCGGGAGTGGCGCAAGGTTTTGACCCGCAGGGTGCAAATCAACAAACTGATTCCGGATCCTTAGGAAAATGATAGGTTATTTTTGTTTAAGTAAACGATTTAAGGTGGATTTTTTGCATTATTGGGGTCATTTCTGGTGTATTTTACGTTATTTGACGATGCCTTTTGCGGAGGCAATCCTTCTCTAGCCGTGTCGATAGGAAATAGCATGTTCGGAAGACAGTCGAGCCTGAAGTCGTTCATCTTTGTCGCCATCCTTGGAGTATCGCTGATCACCTTTGTGTTCATCGGCCTGGTGACGACGTCTGTTTATCACCGGGCCTATTCGGCCCAGGCGCAGGCGATGAGCCGCGGGGTTGCCGGACAGATTTCCGGGTCTCTGCTGCAGCTGATGGAGCGGGGCTGGACGCGGAAAGAGCTGCTCACCTTTCTCGCTCCGGTGGTGCGGGCCAATCCGCAGATGCCGGTCGGGGTGGCGCTTTACCGCGCCGATTCGGTAACCGGTCAATACGGCGCGGTGGACGCCGCGATGCGTGATAAGGCGGTGCGCGAGGTGATGGCGTCCGGGGTTTCACGTTCCTTCGAAAAGGACAATGTCCTGAGTGAAGTCGTGGCGGTGAAGGCAGAGTCCGCTTGTCTTGGCTGCCACGAGGGCGCCGCGCCGGGCGATGTGCTTGGGGTTCTTTCGATCAACCAGGATCTGTCGGCGAGCATCTGGGATATCCAGCGCACGTTCATCCTGGTCTTCCTGTTCCTGTCGCCGCTGCCGTTTTTGATGGGCTGGCTGGTTTCGCGCTGGGTCACCCGCCGGGTGGCGCGGGCGACGACCCTGCTCCACGGCGAAATCAAAAACGTTAACAGCGTAAAAGACCTGACCGCCCTGCGCCTTGACTCGGACCGGACCGATTTTGCCGAGATCAACGCGATCCTTGCTGAATTCAGCCAATTCGCTGACAAGATGCGCGATGTCGCCATCGACAAGGACCTGCTGGCCTTCGAGGTGAACCTGCTGGAGACCTTTATCATCACCTCCGACGTGGTCAAGGACTGGCGTGACCATGTGGCGAAGTTGCTCAACCAGGTCAACGACATCATGGATGCCTACGTGCTCTTTTCCATTTTTGACACCGGCGATGAAACCTACGACCTTGAGGTGTTCTGGCGCAGCCGGCCGAGTGCCAAGACCCGGCATTATTTCGACCAGGTGGTCAGCCAGCGGCTGTCCGAACATCGGCGCATGCGGCCGCTGTCGGAGATCAAGACCCGGCATAACATCGTCAATTTCGATGGCGCCGAGATGACCATCGGTGAAGAGCAGCTCGACCTGCAGACCAAGTCGATTTTCCTGGAAAACCCGCAGATCGGCGGGGTGGTCGGGCTCGGCGTCCATTCGGACCTGCGCGAGGACGAGGGACGGGCGCTGGTGATCGAGAGTATCCTGACCACCCTGATCAATGTCATCGGTTCGGTCAAGGCGATCTACAACTACACCAAGGAGCTTGAATATTACGCAACCCGCGACCCCCTGACCAACCTGTACAACCAGCGGGTCTTCTGGGACCTGGCCGAGAACGAACTGCTGCGGGCCCAGAGCCACGACTACAGCTTTGGCACCCTGATCGTCGATCTGGACAACTTCAAGCTGATCAACGATCGTTACGGCCACTCGTTCGGCGACACCTTTCTGAAGGTGCTGGCTGAACGGCTCAAGAAAACCCTGAACGCCGGCGATATCCTCACCCGCTACGGGGGGGACGAGTTTGCGATCATTCTTCCCGAATCGGACCAGGGGAAAACCTATGCCACGGCGCTGAAGGTCATTGAGGCGGTCAAGGAAACCTTCGTCGCGGCGCCGGACGGCAAATCGATCAAGGCCAGCGTCTCCATCGGCCTTTCGGTTTTCCCGGAGCATTCCGCCGAGATGAGCACCCTCTTCGTGATCGCGAACAACATGATGTACAAGGCCAAGTCCGAGGGGAAAAACCGGATCGGTGTGCCGACCCGCGAAGACATCATCGAAGTGCTGAAGGCGACCGAGGAAAAGACCCTCTTCCTGCTCAACGTGCTGGAAAACAGGGACCGGGTCATCCCCTTCTTTCAGCCGATCATGGACATCGGGGACGGTTCAATCCCGATGCACGAGCTGCTGATGGGGATCGAGCACGAGGGCAAAATCCTCCCCGCCGGGCAGTTTATCGAAATGGCCGAAGACATGGGGATCGTCAGCCAGCTCGATTACATCAACATCGAGAAGGCGTTCCAGGAGGTGCGGAAGAAGGATTACCAGGGCATGCTCTTCATCAACCTCTCGCCCAAGTCGCTGATCCTGAGCGAATTCATCCAGAAGGTCAGGTCCTTCGCGACCCAGTACAAGATCGCCCCGGAGCAGATCGTCTTCGAGATCACCGAGCGCGAAACCGTGAAAAATACCGGGCTGCTCGACAAGTTCGTCAAGGACCTGAAGCTGGAAGGGTTCAAGTTCGCGATCGACGACTTCGGCGCCGGCTTTTCCACCTTCCATTACATCAAGGTCTTTCCGGTCGATTACATCAAGATCGAGGGGGAGTTCATCCGCAACGTTAACAATGACCCGACCGACCGGGCCTTTGTGAAGAGCATCATTTCGCTGGCCAAGGATCTGGGGGTGAAGACCGTCGCCGAGATGATCGAGAACGAGCAGGTGCTGCAGACGGTGAGGGAGCTGGGGGCCGACTACGGCCAGGGCTACCACATCCAGGTGCCGGACCGGGAGCTGA
>NZ_JBFHGD010000255.1:0-4057 GCF_041583255.1 Trichloromonas sp.
GCCTTATTGCCAATGAGATCCCAGTCGAAGCTGCCGATCTTGGCAATGCGCTGGGCCTGCGCAAGCAGCTCCCGGCTTTTTCGCAAGCTGTCATCCGCCTGCTTGCGCTCGGTAATGTCGCGGACGATCTCGACCCCTGCCACGATCTGACCGTCGACATCCCGCACGGGCGCGGCGCAAACCTCCTGAAAAACCCAGCGTTCACCGATGCGGGACTGGCGTTCGTGGCTGCTGACCCTGCCCTCCTCAAAGGCCTTGACCAAGGCGCAGTCGCAACAGGGTTCTTCCCGTTGATAAATAGCCCGGAAGCACTGTTTATTCATGTTATCGCCGAACAGCTTGATGGCAGCCGGGTTCTGGTACAGCACCCGGAACTCCCGGTCATGAACGGTGAGCGGGTCACTGATCGCGGCGATGATCGCTTCTGATTTGGCGCTTTCCGCTTCGGCCCGGGATATCGCCGCCAGCAGGGCGCGCTGGTCGCTATCGGCCTGCGCCATAAAACCCTGAATCGCTTGAGTCAGAAGCACGATTTCGTTTTTCCAGCCAGCTCCGGAATTCTGCGGCTCCCCTGGCCTCTGCGTCAGGCGCCGGACATGACTGGCCAGCTGTTCCAGCGGGCACAGCAACAAGTGAATTGCGCCCAGGGTGACAACCAAAATCGCCAGCACCAGCGGCGGCAGCCAGCTGAATATGATTTTTCGGGCCCGGGTTATCGCGGCGTAAGCCTCCTCAGGCGGGTAGTTGGCCGCCATGATCCAGTTGGTGGTTTTCAGCCGCTTGAACGAGGCGATGAAATGCCGGCCGCGGGAGTTGACCGTTTCCCCGGTCCCCTCAAAACCCGCGATGGCCTGATCGAAGAGGAGGTTGGCCCCGGGGGGAACGTCCGGCTGCAAGACCCGGCTCAGGTCGGGATGCACGATAAGGGTCCGGTCGGTATCGAAGAGATAGGCATAACCGCTGCGACCGACTTTGGTTCCGGCAATTTGCGCCAGAAAATTATCCCCCAGCAGATCCACGGCGCCGCCCATGATCGCGACAAGGGTACCTGCCTGGTCATGGATAGGGACGGTAAACATGATTTCTGGATGAGCATCCGGCAGGCTGGAACGGTAAGGGGCAGACATGACCGGCTGGCCGCTGGCGAGCGTTTGGCGAAAGTAATCCCGAAAGGCGAAGTTCGTCTGGTGGCGGCCGGCTCTGGCCGGCGATTCGGCGATCAGCTCTCCCGTGGGGCTGAACAAAAACAAGCCGCGATCGAAGATCGACAGCAACCCGAAGCGGCTGTCAAGAAATTGTTGCGCCTGCCTGCCGGCAACGACCTCATGAGGCGCGTGAAGGGCGCCGGCCAGAAGGGACTGCCGGGCCTGGTCGAGTTTGGTGTCGATACTTTCCGCCAGCGAGGTGACCAGGGAAAACTGCTGCGCATAGAGGTTCTGCTTCAGCTGATGCTCGAAATGATAGATGAGAAAACCGCCAAGGGTCGCTGCCAAACCGAGCACCAGCGCAGAAATCAGCAGGGCAATTTTTATTTTCAGGCTGGTGCCCCCCCAATAACCCGGGGTTTTCAGGCGAAATGCGTTCATGAAATAGTTCCCATGTCAAAATCATCAACCCTGGCTTCCGGCAGTGCAATTATTGCAACCCTGATACGCCGGCATCCCCCCCGCCCCCCTGGGGGGGATAATGCGCTGACTCACCCGCTATCCTGGTTCTTGACATGGCCGCAAAAGGCACAAACATTCCAGTCTTCCTCCATGGCCAGATTGCATTGACGGCAGACATTCTGCTTGAACGCGCCACAGTAGGGGCAAAACAGAAACCTGGCATCCACCCCCCGGTGGCAATGGCCGCACTGGCGCTCATTCTTTATCTGCGGCCCGATTACCCGCAAGATTTCATCGAGGGTCGTTTCACCACTGCGTACCTTTTCGAGACCGTCCTCGATCAAGGTTTTCATCCCGCTGATACGGGCCAGCTCCACAAGGCGCGACTCTTTATAGTCTTCAGAAATGATATGCCGAAAATCCTCGCACATGACAAAGAGCTCGTAAATACCGGTGCGCCCCTGATAGCCGGTATTGCTGCACCTGGGACAACCAACGGGACGGAAAACCTTTCCCCCCAGGCTCTCGGCAGAAACCCTGAGCAGCTGCAGGGCATCCGCGCTGGGCTGATCTTCGGTCTTGCAGTGTTTGCAGAGCCGGCGAACCAGACGCTGAGCGACGATGCCTTCCAGGGCCGAGGCGATCAGGTAGGGCTGAACACCGATATCGATGAGCCGGGTTATCGAGGCGATTGAACTGTTGGTGTGCAGGGAGGTGAGCACCATATGACCGGTAAGCGCCGCCTTGAAGGCGACATCAGCCGTCTCCTTGTCCCGCACTTCGCCTACCAAGATGACGTCCGGATCCTGACGCAGGGTGGATCTGAGCACGGAGGCGAAGGAAAGGCCGATTTTTTCCTTGACCGCAATCTGGTTGGCCTCTTCGAGAAAATACTCCACCGGCTCCTCGATGGTCTCAAAGTTCTTGGTCCGATCGAGCATTTCACTCATGATGGAATAGAGCATGGTGGTTTTGCCGCTGCCGGTGGGACCCGTGCAGATAATGATCCCCTGGGGTTTCTTGACCAGGCAGTGAATCCGCCGGAGATCGTCCCCGAGCAGCCCCAGCTCTTCCAGTTTCTTCACCGAGGCACTCTTGTCGAGAATGCGCAGCACCACCTTTTCGCCATTGATCGACGGCAGGGTGGAAACCCGCAGGTCAACCAGGCGCGTCCCCGACTTGACCGAGATCCGCCCATCCTGGGGGATGCGCCGCTCGGAGATATCCAGTTTAGCCAGGATCTTGATCCGGGAGATCGTTGCCGGGTGCAGATCCGCGGGAATGCGAATCTTGTCGTGAAGCATCCCGTCGATACGCAAGCGGATCAGGGAGAACTTGGTTTTCGGTTCGATGTGAATGTCGCTGGCGCGATAGCGAATCGCCTCGGCGATGATGGAATTGACAATGCGGATGATGGGCGGGACGCCTGAGGAATTTAACAGCTCCTGAACATTGACCTCGCCCTCCTCCTCGATAATGATGTCAATCTCGTCGATCGGCTCCATATCGGGGACATGGTCAAAATTCATCCCGTCTTCAGCGGTCAGATCACCGTAGACCTTCTCCAGCTGGGTCGCAATACCGGAACTGCTGGCGATAACGGGCGAAACCTTGACCCCCGTCATCAGGGCCAGGTTATCGATTTTGTATATGTCCGACGGATCGGCCATGGCCAGGGTCAGCTGCTTGCCATGGAGCTTGATCGGAATAATCCGGCTTTTCTCACAGAGATCGCGGGGGAGGAACTTCACCACTTCGGGGGGAATTCTGACTTCGGCCAGATCGATGTATTCGAGGTGCAGGTGGGTCTGCAGGGTGCTGATGATCTTCGACTCAGTGGTCAGCCCAAGGCGAACCAGGGTATCGATTATGAACTCCCCGTCTTGCCGGGCTTTTTTGGCACGGTCGAAATCTGCCGTCGGCAGCTGCCCAGCCTTGGCGAGAATGCTGCCGAGAATGCCGCTGCTCTCGGCCACCCGGGCGGCGTAATTTTTGATTTTCTCCTGCTGCTGGCGGTTGATCTCTTTGAGCTTGCGGTTTTCCTTCAAGAGCACGAACTGCTGCAGAGCCAGACTGACGGTCAGACGAAAGTCTTCGTCGTTCCACGGCTTGGTGATGAACTTGTAAACCGCGCCTTCGTTGACCGCCCCCATGATGGACTGCACATCGGCATAGCCGGTAAGCATGATCCGAATGGTGGCAGGCCAGCGTTCTTTCACCATCTTGAGCAGCTGGGCGCCGGTCACACCTGGCATCCGATGGTCGGAGACCACCAGCTGAACCTCACGGCTCGCCAGGATACTCAGGGCATCTTCGGCGTTGGCGGCGGTTAAAATTTCATAGTTTTCGTCGAGAAAAATCCGCTTGAGAGCCTTCAGCACCCCCTCTTCGTCGTCGACAAACAGCAGGGTAAACCCGCTTTTGGGCACGACCAGCTCCTCACGAGGAGC
>NZ_JBFHGD010000256.1:0-4045 GCF_041583255.1 Trichloromonas sp.
AGTTGATGGCGGTGAAGGTCTTTCCCGAACCGGTCGCCATCTGGATCAAAGCGCGGGGGCGGTTATCTTTCAAAGATGCTTCGAGGTTGGTGATCGCCTTGATCTGCGCCGGCCAGAGGCCCTCTTTTTTCAGCTCCGGCATTTGCTGAAGCCGAGCGAGAAAAGTCTGCGGTTGATGTTCCGCAGCCAGCTTTACCCCATAGAGGTCACCACTGACACCTTCCGTCGGTAGGGCGGCATCAAGCCAGACGGAGAGTGTTTCGGGGCGGTGGAAAGCGAAGATGTTTCGGGAGCGAGGTTCGGGGTCGAGGCCATTGGTAAATCGTGTTTCGACGCCGGTCGATTCGTAACAGAACGGCAATGGGTTGTGCCAGCGCGGCAAACCGGCAGGGAGCCCTTGGGTATAACGCGCTGACTGCACCTCGACCCCGGTCAGGGTGGTGCCGACCTTCTTTGCCTCGATCACCCCGGCAGCCTTGCCATCGACATAGAGCAGGTAATCGGCGAAACCGTGACCGGGGAGAGGAAACTCGCGGATCGCCACGCCACGCGACGCATGGATATGCGCCGCGCTGGCATCCTGCACCAGCCAACCGGCGGCCACAAGTAGTTCGTCAATTTTAAGCCTGGCTTCAGCTTCCGGTGCGGGCGTCATCTTTCCCCCTACCGAAAACACAAAACCGCCCGCTCGGCCAACGCCATAACGGACGGTCTAAAAATCCAGAGGATTTCTCTTTTGCATAGCATCTACTACCCTCCCCAAAAATCAAAACATAAACACCTCGGCAATCTAAACCATTTCAAGTGTGATGTAAATCATTCACACACCGCAGAATACGTATGGTCAGCATCAGCATTCTTTTAATCCTTGCTCCGGATCATCCTGACAAGCAAAGACGATGCGACACTCATGATTTCTCCGAATGCTCGTTACTGATCGAGAAGTTGTAATGATCAGCAGCGACATCTCCCTGCCTTGCTCGACACAGAAAAAACAATATCAGTTCAAAGGCTTATCGCCCCATAGAATAAAGATTAAAAAACATAATGTTCCCCATCCTGCAGCGCCATAACATTCAAGAAAAATCCTTCATATTGCTCTCCATATTCGGTATGCACAGGGACCAACCTTTTCGGGTTGAGACTTCTGACCTCCTCCCACCCACTCCACCGTCAACATCACCAACCAAACTCCATATCGACCATCCCCTTGAGCAGATAGCGCCGGTGCAGGGTCAGCAGGTGCCAGAAAAGGAGCATCCCGAGGGTTTCCATCTCCTGCCTGAGGACCGTTTTGTCAAACCGGTTGCGGTGCGTGTGAAGTTCCCAAGTCAGCGCCGACTTCCCGCTTCTTGTCTAACGGGGGCATGGTGAAGCCTGAGGCGAGCACACCATAATCGCCTTGCAGAGACCTTAACCCTTGCTATAATTACAAAAACCCATTGGACCACACCGCCGGCATCCTAGATCCACTACTCGGGAGGGACTCATGAGCAACCGTTTTTTTGTTATGGCAATACTGCTGACAATACTGCTGGCGGCTGCTGCAACTCCGGCTGTTGCCGTCCCGGTCGACAACAAGGATTACATCGACGAGGTGGTCGCACCGGAAACCTACCTGGAGAACGCTTCGTACAAACTGGTGCGCGGCATCACCAACATGGTCACCTCGCCGGCCGAGATCCCCAAGCAGATCGTCGTCACCACCAGGGATCGTGGCGCCATCGGGCCGGTGCTCGGGCTGTTCAAGGGGGTCGGCATGACGGTCATGCGAATCGGTTTCGGCGCCTGGGAAACGGTTTCGTTTCTGCTTCCCAACAGCCTGGAGGGCGATTTTGCCCCGATCCTCAAACCTGAATATGTTTGGAACACCTCGGAACCTACCCGCCGATAACCCCCCCAACAACAGAGGGGCCGCCCGATATTTCGGACGGCCCCTCTGTTATTTTCCTGCCGTTATTCCACCACCAGCGGCACAGACACAGCGCCGGGCGTTTGCCTGTCAGAATGCGAATCCGGATCAAAGATGCCGGACGCGTATTATTGCCCCACCTTCACCTCGGCCAGAACCTTGAGTTTGGCGTCGATCATCTGACGGTGGGAGAGGCGCAACAACTTGGTTACCTGGCGCATGAGATATTCTTCGTATTTGTCGAGCAGGCCATCGGCATAAACGATGCGCCAGAGAGACTCGATCAGTTCGACCTTTTCTTCGATGGTGAAATGCTCGTTGATATCACGGGCGAAGTGGTACAGGTCGAGGCTGGCGTGGCGCTCCCCGTGCCCCAGCTCAATCAGCTCGGCGACGGCCGCGGGCGGCAGGCCAAAGCGGTTCTGCAGCAGGTCTTCGATCAGCGCCGACTCAAACTCGTGAAATTCTTCGTCGGTGTGGGCCATTTCCAGCAGCAGGGCGCAGGTCGCCACCTGGATCCGTTCGTAGCGGTGAGCGGGCGTCGGCTCCTGCGCCCCCGGCCCAAGCATGTTTTTCAGCAGTTTAAGCATAGGTCAGCAATAACGAATGACCCTGGCTTTTTCCAGGGTAATCATCCCTCCCTTGAGCATGGTGTCTAAAAGCGGCAAAACCCCCTCGACCTTCTCCTGGCTGTCGACCACTTCGATCACCACCGGAAGATCAGAAGAGAGGCGCAACAGCTTGTCGGCATGGGTAACACCGTGGGCACCGAATCCCATGGCCCCTTTCAGAACCGTGGCCCCGGCGAAACCCTGCTGGTGAAAGAGTTCGACCAGGGCTTCATAGAGTGGCTTGCGCTGCCAGCGGTCGCTTTCCCCGACAAATATCCTCATCAGTGTCTGTTCTCCATCCAGTCTGGTCATGATACCCCCGTCACACCTGGCGCGCCAGAAAGATCCCCAGGGCGGCAAAAAGAAGACATACGACGACATTGAGCAGAATATTGGCGCCGGCCTGCAGCAGGCTCCCTTCTTCTATCAGCCGATAGGTTTCGAATGAAAAGGTTGAAAACGTGGTAAAGCCGCCCATGAAACCGACCGCAATCCCCATGCGCAGCTCCGGCGAGAGTAAAGAGCTGCGCAGGCTGCCCTCCATGACCAGGCCCAGCAGAAAGGACCCGAGGACATTGACAGCCAGGGTGCCGTAGGGCAACCCTCGCCCAAACAGGCTGTATGTCCAGCCCGCGACAAAATAGCGGGCCAGGCATCCCAGACCGCCAAAGAGTCCGATGTAAAGCACCTGCATCTGCGGCCCCTCCCCTTTCGGTACGATCTTCAACAGCGCCATTATCGGCATCCGCCGCAGACCTGTCAACCGCCATACCCTTAACCATCGCAAGTTCTGGCCATGGTGCCCCCTTGCGCACATGCATATTATTTGCTATATATGTTTAGCACTCACAAAACACGAGTGCCAATGCGTCGATATATATCGACTTTCCAAAGAGGACGAATATAGATGAGCTCTCACAGTCTGCCGCTTGTCATTGACGGTTTTGATCACTACATGGCCCAGGTCAAGCAGTTTGACCTGCTCAGCCGGGAAGAGGAATACGAACTGGCCAAACGCTATCGGCGGGATGGCGACCTGGAAGCGGCCCACCGGTTGACCTGCGCCAACCTGCGCTTCGTGGTCAAGGTGGCGATGGAATACCGCAACTACGGCATGAAACTGCTGGATCTGATTCAGGAAGGAAACATCGGCCTGATGATGGCCGTCAAAAAATTCGACCCGGAGCGCGGCATTCGTCTCATCTCTTATGCCGTCTGGTGGATTCGCGCCTATATTCAGAACTATATCGTCAAAACCTGGTCGCTGGTCAAAATCGGCACCACCCAGGCCCAGAAGAAACTTTTCTTCAAACTCAAGCAGACCCAGGCCGCCCTGCTGCGCCTGACCGGCAGGGAAGACCATGACGAATTGGCGCGGGAACTCGAGGTGCGCAACGAAGACGTTGAAGAGATGGTGACCAGAATGGCCGCCCGAGATACGTCGCTGAACGTCGACCTGGTTGAGGGTGAAAGCTTCACGCTGCTGGACACCCTGGAGGATGAGACCGACAACCAGGAAACC
>NZ_JBFHGD010000257.1:0-4016 GCF_041583255.1 Trichloromonas sp.
CATGGGCTATTTCAAGGTGCTGTTCAAGTACGAATGGGAACTGGTCAAAAGCCCGGCCGGCGCCAATCAATGGCTGGCCAAGGACGTGGACGAAGAGGACATGGTGGTTGACGCGCATGACCCGTCAAAAAAACACCGGCCGATGATGACCACGGCAGACCTCTCCCTGCGCTTCGACCCGATCTACGAGCCGATCGCGCGACACTACCAGCAGAACCCCGAAAAATTCGCCGATGCCTTCGCCCGCGCCTGGTTCAAGCTGACCCACCGCGACATGGGCCCGCGCTCGCGCTATCTTGGCGCGGAAGTGCCGGCAGAAGAGCTGCTGTGGCAAGACCCCGTCCCCGCGGCTGCTCATAAGTTGATTGATAAAAAAGACATCGCCGCCCTCAAGGGCAAAATCCTCGCTTCGGGACTCTCTGTCTCGCAACTGGTCTCGACGGCCTGGGCGGCGGCGGCCACCTTCCGCGGCTCCGACAAGCGCGGCGGGGCCAACGGGGCGCGCATCCGGCTGGCCCCGCAGAAGGATTGGGCCGTTAACCAGCCAGCCCAACTGAAGACCGTGCTGCAGACCCTTGAGAAAATCCAAAAGGAGTTCAATAGCGCAGCGTCTGGCGGAAAGAAGGTTTCTCTGGCCGACTTGATCGTGCTGGGAGGATGCGCAGCTGTCGAGCGGGCTGCGAAGAATGCCGGCTTCGAGATGACCGTCCCCTTCACGCCTGGACGCACGGATGCGTCGCAGGAGCAGACCGACGTGGTGTCATTCGCGGTCCTCGAACCTGAGGCCGACGGGTTCCGCAACTACCTCAAAACCACATATTCCGTATCGGCAGAGGAGCTGCTGGTCGACCGGGCGCAACTGCTGACGCTGACCGCTCCCGAGATGACGGTCCTCGTTGGCGGCTTGCGCGTCCTGAATGCCAACTTCGGACAGTCCCGGCACGGCGTCTTCACCAAGCGGCCAGAGACTCTCACCAATGACTTCTTCGTGAACCTGCTCGACATGGGCACCACGTGGAAGGCGGCCTCGGAAGCCGGCGACCTGTTCGAGGGGCGTGATCGTGTGAGCGGCGAACTCAAGTGGACCGGCACCCGGGTCGACCTCATCTTCGGTTCGAACTCCCAGCTACGGGCCCTGGCGGAAGTCTACGGATGCGGGGACTCCCAGGAGAAGTTCCTGCGCGACTTTGCATCGGCGTGGGAAAAAGTAATGAACCTCGACCGTTTCGACCTTGCCTGAAAGGACAAATACATCTTCGAGGGCTTCTGGAAAATGTTCTGAACGGCAAACCGGAAGGATCGAGAAGCGACACCTAGCTTAATTCATGGCAGCACAAAGCAAGATGCGAGCACCTCAGTTTGAGTGCTCGCATCTTGCTTTGTCGGCTCCCCGGGGTGAACTCGTACCAACCACACGCGCTGACAGAATGGTGGGGGGGCGCCTTGTAAATCCTCGTGTAGTGTCTTGCAGCAGCCCTGCCCCGATAGCACTCAGGCCAAACCGACCTCCACCCAGCCGTCACTGAGGGGAAAATACAAAGCCGCCCGCACTTCCCTTTGAGGTTCGAGCTGCCTGATCAGGTTGATGTAGGCCTGCAGCTGGCTGCGGTATTTTGCCAGCTGTTCCTTCAGAAAGGCCTGTTCACCCTTCCCTGCCATCTCGACGACCTTATAATCGACGATCCAGCGCACCCCGGCATCGATGAAGGTGCGATCGATGACCGCATGCACCAGGCTGCCGTCGACCAGGCCGGACAGCTGCAGCTCGCAGGCGTCTTGCTCATGCCGCCCCAGAATCCAGCGTCCCCGGTCGCTGGCCAGGGACGAGTTCAGCGCCGCGACGACCCTGGTCCAGCCGGCCTCGAGTTCAGCGGCCGGCACGCCGAGCCGATTGAGCCGGCGCAGGGCCGCCGGCTTCTCACTTTCGATGCGCCCAGGCGACCAGCGATCGAGGCCTGCGCGGGCGATGCGCTCGAGGTAATGATGGGTCAGGGTGCCGACGTGCCGGGAGGTTTCGGCCTCCCAGCCGGAAAAGAGTTCCTGCTCACCCGGTTTTCGGTGCTTCGACGGCTGGCTGATCTGCATTGCGCCCACCAGGGCGACCGACCTGAGCTCCGGCAGCTGCCAGTCGGCCGGAAGCCGGCGAATCGCCACCGGCGACCGCTCCCGGCAGGGCGTTTCTTCACCTTCGGCAGCCGCATCGGCAACAACGAACCGGGCCTGCACCGCCGGCCAGAGCTTGTGCAGCAGCGAACCGGCCAGCGGCCGGGGCTCGCCATCCTTGTTGGCCTTGGCGTGACCGAGCAGGTGCAGGCGCTCCTTGGCCCGGGTCGCCGCCACGTACAGCAGGCGGAGCGTCTCCAGCTCCTGCTTTTCGGCTTCCAGGCGGCCGATCGCCTCGTAGATGGCATCCTTGCTGCGGCCATCGCTGGCCGCCACCGGCGCCAGCAGCAAGCCGTGATCGGGATGCTCGAGCCAGCGCAGCAGGTGGCGGTCGCCGCCGGCGGGGCCGCGGCCCAGCCCGGGCAGGATGACCGTGTCGAACTCGAGCCCCTTGGACTTGTGGATGGTCATCACCTGCAGCCGGCCGTCGGCGCCGGTATCCGGCGAGGCGAACAGCTTGCGCACCCCTTCGTCGAGTGCATCGAGGGATTCAAGCTCGCCCCCCTTGTCGCAATCCTCCATCAGGGTAAAGACCATGCCGGCATCCTTGAGCGCCGCCTCGTCGTAACAGGCGGCTCCCCCCAGCGCCAGCCAGACCCCCTCGACCAGCCGCCGCAGACTGATCGCCCCACGCCGCTGCTGCCCGCGCTGCATGACGGCCTGGATGCGGGCCGCTCTCTGCCGGCCGTCCTCGGAAAGGGTTTTCAGCACCCTGGCGTCCCCGAGCGATTCAGGAATGGTCCGCTCTTTGTCGTCGCCGCACAGGGCCTCGAGGTCGGCCAGTGACAACCCGCACCACGGGGCCCGCAGCACGCAGAGCCAGGAGAGCCGGTCGGCCGGATGCAGCAGGGCGCGGGTCAGTGCGAGCAGATCCCGCACCACCGGACGGCACTCGAGCAGGTCGATGTCGCGGGCGGTGAACCGCAGCTTGCGCTCGGCCAAGGCCCGCAGAATCTCCGGCAGGTGGGTGCGCGCCCGCACCAGCACCGCGACCGTCTGCTCGGGATGCGCGGCCAGCGCCTGCTGCGCCAGTTCGGCCACCAAGGCGGCCTCGGCGACATCGTCGCGCCCGGCGAGGGGATGAACGACGCAGGCCGCCCCCGGCAGAGGTGCGTGCACCGCCGCCGACTCGGCATAAACCACCCCGCCGAGGGCCTCGTCCTCGGCGGCCGGGAAGAGCCGGGCAAAGGTCTCGTTGACCCAGTCGACGACCCCCTGCTGGGAGCGGAAGTTCGAGCAGAGGTCGAGCCGTTCCAGCTGCACCGTGCCGATGCCGCGGGACCGGGCCCGCAGGAAGAGCCCGACCTCGGCCTCGCGAAAGAGGTAGATCGACTGCATCGGGTCGCCGACCACGAACAGGGTGCGGCCGTCATCGGGCTGCCAGCCGGCGGTCAGGTGCTGAAGCAGGTGGTACTGCAGGTAGGAGGTATCCTGAAATTCGTCGACCAGAATGTGGCGGACGCGGGCATCGAGCTGCAGCAGCAGTTCGGAGGGGTCATCGACGCTGCCGAGCGCCGCCAGGGCCCGGGTGGCCACCGCGGCAAAATCGGTCTTGGCCTCCTGGCGAAAGACCAGCCAGAGTTCGGCTGCGGCTAAAGGCAGCAGTTCGACCAGGGCCCGCAGCACCTGCCACTGGCAGTCGGGATAGCACGAGGCGGGCAATTGCCGCAGCGCGGCCAGGGCAGTCTCCAGACCATCGACCGCCTTGAGCCGATCTAGCAGCTCTTTCATTTGCCCTTTCATTTCTGTCGGTTCACCCTTGCCGGGGGGAAAACCGCCGTTTTTGTCGAGGCTTTTGCGAAAGGTATTGCCTGCGGTCAGCAGCAGATCGGCCAGCCCGAGCCAGATCGGCA
>NZ_JBFHGD010000258.1:0-3997 GCF_041583255.1 Trichloromonas sp.
CTATCTGCTGGCTGAAGGCACCGCCGGATTCACCGAATTCCATCTGCGTCACATCGCAAAAGCGGTCGGCACTAACAACGTCAACCCGATCAGCAACATGGTGGCCTACGCTGCCGATCCCGATATCGAATTGATTCTGCCCGACGGCGCGGCGGCCGAAAACCCCACGGCTGAAACGGGGAAACCATCAAGCAACGCGGCGGAGGTGCAAGCCTCCCTTGATGGCGCCATTACCGAATTTCAAAGGATCTTTACACCTCTGCTCGCACAGTTCGATGCCCGCATCGAAGACTACCTGACCAAAACTTTTGTCGCCGACGGCACCGGCGCGGACGAAATGCTGGACGCCGTCAGTGTCGAAGTTGCCAACAATGGCGGCCTTTTCAATACCACCGTCAAAAACAAGGCCGACGGCTCGACCATCCATACGGGCGGCCTGCAACTCAACGACCTGAAAACCGCCACCCCGATCGATTCCACCGTGGCCGGCAATGTCAAACAGGTCAAGGGCGACATGGGCGATATCGCCGTTCGTATCGCGGCCTTCCTTACCGAAGTCAAGGCCGCGACGCAGGAGTGGCTGCTGGCGTCACAGGCGGCAACAGGCAACCAGGCGGCGCAAGCAGCCGCGGACCAAGCGTTTTATGATCGTATTCTCCCCTTCTATGTTGATGAAACAACCTACGGTTGGAACGACGGCGAACGTCGCGACCAGGATCTCAGCGGCTGGCTGGAAGACTGGGAAGAGAATCTCGAGACTACCGGTGTCAGCAACCTGGCAGTGATGCATTATGACGCCGAAACGGGCCGGTACCTGCTGACCGGCATAGATCACTGGCGTTCGGGAGAGAAAGACTTTTCCGAGGCGATGAGAACCCCGATCGCGATGGTCAAGCAAAACGGCGAATGGAAGCTCACCGGTAACGGCTATCTGATCGACTGCGACATTGATCTAAAAGCTGCCCGATACATTTGGAACGACGGCGTGAAGGAGGAATTCTCCGGCTTTGACATCGACGTCGACACCTACGATCCCCGTGTCGATTACGTCGTTGTTACCGGCCCCGGTCTGCCCGAATCGGGATTAGTCCTCAATAAACCCGGTCTTCTTGGCGACATGTTCCGCTTCGAGGGCTACCATGTCCTCAATAATGGACAAGAAATTCATCATGTCTATATTCCTGAGGATCTCAGTACCGTTCCCGCCGGCGCGATTTATCGCTGGGACGTCTACGACAGCTCAAACAACATACTGCAAACCGTAACCTCCAGAAACCATGGTCGGCTGATCAATCTCGCGGCGATGAGCGCGGCGGAAAAAGATGCCCTCTTCCCCGCCATAACAAACATCACAACCCAGTCTCTTGACTGGGCCATCGACAACATATTCGGTCAGGAAAAGCATTTTGAGTTCACACCGGCAACCGCTTTTACCGGAGAATATTACGGCTGGATCTGGTGGGGTGGTCATGATGGCCAGAGCTGGGTTTCCGACGACTTGGAAGCCCGGGCCGAGGGGGCTTATTTCAGTATCAGCCTGCCGCAGGCGCCTTCAAGGCTTAGCGGATTAGTGGTGGAAATCAATTACTTTAACCCCGAAATCGGTGATGTTGAAACCGACTATTTGTTCGGCCAAAGCTCAACCAGTAACTAGGCCCACCTGGCCGGTTTACTGGCGGCTGTGAATCGAGCCCCGTCAAACCTGCCCGTCGTTTCCATGAAACAACTTGCATGCCCCTGGTCACTGGCCAGGGGCATTGTTTATCGGGGTTGTACATTAGCCACGTCTCGGGCTATAATTCGCCTCTCAGTTCACCCCCATCTCAAGGAATCCCCATGTACGGCTACTTCGACTACGAACACTGAACGGGCATCCGGGGTAAGGGCATCCAGTCCGGCAGAAAGCCGGGGTCGGACCAAGTCAACCTATCGTAATTATTGCCAAACACATACAAAAACAGGTTATAGAAGCGTCGAGGGACATCATACCGATTTTAATGTAAAGTTGAATTCGGGAGACAGATTCATTACCGCGATCAATCGGCTTAAAAAAGGCAAACATGAAAACTATCTGCTACTGCTACCAATACACCGAAGATGACATCAGGGATGATGTTCGAAAGAATAACGGGAGATCTCTCATCCTTGAAAGAATCATGGCCGAAAAGAAAAAAGGGGCGTGTCAATGCCCGACAAGGCATCCCGAAGGCAGGTGATGCCTCCCCGACGTTCACCGTGTCGTGAACGAAACCAAAGAAAATCCAGAGCCGTAATCACAGGGGGAGCCGTTTTCCACCGCCCCCCTGATTCAAGAAAAATCCCCGCACCTCCAATCGCCGGCCCACGCGAGGCGCCGGCCATAACCCGAGGTTGATCCCTACGCGTTGCGCGCCCTGCTGAACCGCTCGGCGCGGTCATCGCTCCCCTGGCCGTTTTGACATCGAAACGAGCCTGGCCTTTGCGAAAAGATAGGGCTGTCAAAAATCGAGTTTTCTGGCAAACTAGGCTCACTGCCGCATACAAGGAGGGCACGCCTTTAACGTGCGAATGATTTTGC
Organism: Trichloromonas sp.; assembly: GCF_041583255.1. Classification (NCBI taxonomy): domain Bacteria; kingdom Pseudomonadati; phylum Thermodesulfobacteriota; class Desulfuromonadia; order Desulfuromonadales; family Trichloromonadaceae; genus Trichloromonas; species Trichloromonas sp. The sequence goes on from NZ_JBFHGD010000258.1 coordinate 2,558, forward strand.
CCCGACCTCAAAAGAGGAGCTGCAATTGAAACGATTTGCCTTTTTTTCACTTCTGGCCCTGTCCTTATTCATGACGGCCAGCGTCGGCCTGCCAACCAATAGCAGCGCCGAGGAATTCGACTACCTGGTTGAAATGGCTCAAACCTATGTGAAGAACAAAAATTTCGACGGCGCGACCTCCCTTTACCTGCTTCCCCCCGCAAGCTCACCAGAACGCCGGACGGAAGAGCTTTCCAGCATAAAAGAGGCCCTGACGGTGTTGTCCCGAGAGTTTGGCGATGTCAATGGCTTCGTCGTCAACGAAGAACCGGTCCAGTGGTTCGAGATGATCATCACCGGCGGGGATATCGACTTCTTAAAGAAAAATTCCAACTTCAACCAGATATCCTACAAAACGGATTTTTCAAAAGTCGGTCCCGGTTTCATCATTTTCCAGGTTTATGAAAACAACGGCAACCAGAAGCTGCGCGGCATCGGCTATGCCCTCCCAGAAAACCAGGACAACGTAAAGGTTATTCAGGCTATCGCCGGTGAGTTAATGCGCGCGATGAAATCCAGGGCCGAACAGTAGTTGAATCGGGCCGCTCGACCGCTCTTCGGATGGACTCCCGCCAGTGAGATTTCAATGAAAAAATGCCCCTTTTGCGCTGAAGACATACAAGACGACGCGATCAAGTGCAAGCACTGCGGCGAATTTCTGGATGCCGCCAGGCGCCCCCGCGCTGGCGAAGAACAGCTCCCATGGTATTTTCGCAAAACCTTTATCGTCATCGCCCTCGGCTGCGTGGGGCCGCTGGCCCTGCCCCTGATCTGGTGGCGCCCGCAAACGTCCTGGGCCTGGAAGATCGGTCTCACCATCGGAATCCTCGCCCTGAGCTGGGTACTCTACCTGGTCACGATGGAATCCCTGCGCAATCTCGAAGAGTATTACAAACTGCTTGAAGGGCTTTGACGGGGCCTGCCGGCAGAACAGACCCCGGTGGACGAAAAGGATGTGTCCTGTATGAAGAGTTTAAAAGTGCTGTTTCTTTTGACCCTCTGCCTGGCGCTGCTGCTGCTGGTGGCACAGAACACCGCCCCCATCCAGGCACGCTTTCTCTGGTTTGCCGCCGAGGTTCCCGCAATCCTGCTGCTGTTCCTGACGGCGGCGGGAGGTTTCGCCGCGGGGCTGCTGGTTGCGCTGCTCATCAGAAGCGGCGCGAAAAGCAGGCGAAGCGGCCCGAAGGGGGCCGTATGAGCACCCCCGGCGAATCCTCCCCGATCAGCCGGCCGCTCGGCCCGGGCAAAAAATACCTGCGGAACCTTCGCCTGCGCCTGAAGTCCCCTTATCCGGCCTTCATGCTCGACGGGGCCGCCCCCCCGGCCGACGAAAACAACGCCCTCGAGGGCTTCGTCACCACCACGCGGGGAGGCTTTCCGATCCTCCGTGAGTCGCCTGCC
>NZ_JBFHGD010000259.1:0-3975 GCF_041583255.1 Trichloromonas sp.
AATACTTAATATTACTAGCACAATCCCGGCATTTGTGTAAAGGCCTTAGCGGACGGCGCACAGACGAGACCCCCGCACACTGCGCCCTGCCGCCGGGCCCCGCATTAGAAATAAAAAAATAGACGACTCCGGCATTGACACACGAGATATTGTGGTTTAAATTCTGCCTCACACAGAATATAGCGATTGATTATCATTTTTCATTGTTAATTTTCTTCAAAGGATCAAAGACCCATGGAAAAACCGGCGACTTCCGCGACACACTCTCTCTCCGCCAACGCCATCACCGTTCTCGAACGCCGCTATCTCAAACGCGACGCCGAAGGCAAGGTTCTCGAAACGCCGGTCGACATGTTTCGCCGCGTCGCCAGGACCATCGCCTCGGCGGAAACGAAGCTGAAGACCGGCCAGGATGCTGCCGCGCTGGAAGAAGAGTTCTACCGGATGATGACCACCCTCGAGTTTCTGCCCAACTCCCCCACCCTGATGAATGCCGGCCGCGAACTCGGTCAGCTGTCGGCCTGCTTCGTGCTGCCGGTGGGCGACTCGATGGAGGAAATTTTCGAGGCCATCAAGCAGACCGCCCTGATCCACAAGAGCGGCGGCGGCACCGGCTTTTCCTTTTCGCGTATCCGTCCAGCCCGTGACGTGGTCAACTCGACCAGCGGTGTTTCTTCCGGTCCCCTGTCGTTCATGAAGGTGTTCGATGCCGCCACCGAGACCATCAAGCAGGGCGGCACCCGGCGCGGCGCCAACATGGGCATCTTGCGGGTCGACCATCCGGACATCATGGATTTCATCATGGCCAAGCGCGACCAGACCGTGCTGACCAACTTCAACATCTCGGTCGGGATGACCGAAGCCTTCATGCAAGCGGTCGAAACTGACGGCGAATACGCCATCATCAACCCCCGCACCCAGGAGCCGCTGATCAACATGCCGGCCCGCAAGGTCTTCGACCACATCGTCGATCTGGCCTGGACCAACGGCGAGCCGGGGATCATCTTCCTCGACCGCCTCAACCGCGACAACCCGACCCCGCACATCGGCGAGTTCGAGGCGACCAACCCCTGCGGCGAGCAGCCCCTGCTCCCCTACGAGTCGTGCAATCTCGGCTCGATCAATTTGGCCAAACTGGTCAAGAACGATGACGTCGACTGGGATCACCTGAAAAAGATCGTCCGACTTGCGGCCCGTTTCCTCGACAACGTCATCGAGGTCAACAACTACCCGATTCCGCAGATTTCCGAAATGACCCGCGCCAACCGCAAAATCGGTCTCGGCGTCATGGGCTGGGCCGACATGCTGATTCTGCTCGGACTCCCTTACAACAGCGACGACGCGGTAAAGCTCGGTGAAAAGATAATGAAGTTCATCACCGACGAAGCACGCAAACTATCGGTCGAACTCGCCGCCGAACGCGGTGCCTTCCCCAACTTCAAGGGGAGCGTCTTTGACAAGAAGGGCGGCAAAGAAATCCGCAACGCCACCAGCACCACCATCGCCCCGACCGGCACCATCTCCATCATGGCCAGCGCCTCCAGCGGCGTCGAACCGCTGTTCGCCGTCTCCTATGTGCGCCAGGTACTCGACAAAGACGTTTTGGTCGAGGTGCATCCGATATTCGAAAAGATCGCCCACGAACGGGGCTTCTATTCGCCCGAGTTGATGAAGAAAATTGCCGAGCACGGCACCGTGCAGGACATCGTCGAGGTTCCCGAAGATATACGACGGATCTTCGTCACTGCCCACGACATCACCCCCGAAGACCACATCCGCATGCAGGCGGCTTTTCAGAAATACACCGACAACGCCGTCTCCAAGACCGTCAACTTCGGCTCCAGCGCCACCAAGGAAGACGTCGCCACGGTCTACCGACTCGCCTACCAGCAGGGGTGTAAGGGCATCACCATCTACCGCGACGGCTCCCGTAATGAGCAGGTTCTCTCGGTCGCCAAAAAAGAGAAGGCTCCGGAGGACACGGTTCCCCGCGAGACCAAGAAGACCGGCCGCAAACGCGAGCGCCCTCGCGCCCTGCGCGGCACCACCTACCAGATGGAAACCGGCTGCGGCCCGCTCTACATCACCGTCAACGAAGACAAAGACGGGCTGTTCGAGCTCTTCACCACCATGGGCAAGGCCGGCGGCTGCGCCGCCAGCCAGTGTGAGGCCATCGGCCGACTGGTCTCTCTGGCCTGGCGCAGCGGCGTCCAGGCCCGCCAGGCGGTCAAGCAGATGATCGGCATCACCTGCCACAAGCCCGCCGGCTTCGGCGAAAACCGGGTCACCTCCTGCGCCGACGCCGTGGCCAAGGCGATCCAGATGCACATGGTCCAGCACGGCGAAGACGGCGTAGCGGTCAAACACAACGGCGGCGCCTGCCCCGAGTGCGGCGGCCCCGTCGAGCATGAAGGCGGCTGCTGCGTCTGCCATGCCTGCGGCTACAGTGAATGTGCGTAAGCTAAAGGATGAAAGCTCTGATTAAAGCCTGGTGAAACCGTGGGGGGGCAAGTTGGGAAGACCGGCTTGCCCCCTCCCTTTGCGCAGGGGTTAATCTGTGCGTCAAGACGAGAGGAAACCAATCAACAAGCCAAGGACAGCAAATGAGTGATTTACCGAAATGCCCGAAATGTGGTTCCGAATACACCTACGAAGACGGCAACCTGTATGTTTGCCCGGAATGCTCCCATGAATGGGCCAGGGATGCGGCCGCCGCAAACAGCGGCGATCAGCCCGTGTTCAGGGACGCCCACGGAAACATCCTTGAGGACGGCGATGCCGTCACGGTGATCAAGGATCTCAAGATCAAAGGCTCGTCGTCGGTGGTCAAGGTCGGGACCAAGGTCCGGAATATCCGGCTGGTCGAGGGGGATCATGATATCGATTGCAAGATCGACGGCATCGGTCCGATGAAGTTAAAATCGGAGTTCGTCAAAAAGGCCTGAGCGCTGCCGGCCGGCCCCCCGTTCAACATTTTCGCTTTAAACGCTTGAAAGTGGGTTCCTTTTTCTCCTCAGCCTCGGGTAGAATGGATGAATCGTGTTCATTTACCCCCGAGATTGAGACTTCTTTATGACAAGCCGAGTTTTCAGCAAAGGGTTCGCCCTGATCATCCTGCTTGCCGTACTGACCGCGGCGGGAACGGTCCGGGCCGGCATCGCCACCCCGGCCGCGACGCAGAACTACCAGCAATCGCCATCCGCCCTGGACGACGCCTCCCTCGTCGTCCAATCCTGGGAAAAGGACGGCCTGCTCGGCGCCGAGGTTCAGGGCCAGCTGGCATCCCCCTTTGCCGAGGTCCGCGAAACCCTGCCCCGCCCCGAATCATGGTGCGAGTTTCTGCCGCTGGTCTTCAACATCAAGTCCTGCACCTATGCCGCGCGCGACGGCCGCAATGAACTGACCTTGTACGTCGGCCGAAAATTCTACGAGGCCCCCAAAGAGGCTTTCCAGATCCGCTACGACTTCCATGTAGAGGCTCAGCAGCAGGACCGCTTCCGTATTCTGCTCACGGCCCCCGAAGGCCCTTACGGCACCAGGGATTATCGCATCGAGGTCGAAGCTTGGGAAGAGGCCGGGGGGCGCACTTCCCTGCGCATGGACTCCTCCTTCCGTCCAAGCCTGCGCAGCATGTTGGCCACCCGCGCCTACCTGGCTACGGCCGGCCGCGACAAGGTCGGCTTCAGCATTCAGGGAGATGAAGCCAACTACGTGAATGGCACCGGCGGCATCATCGAGCGCAACGCCATGCGTTATTTCCTCGCATTGAAGGCCCATCTCGACACCATCGGCCTGGCTGAGAACGAACAACTGGAAGCCCGGCTGCATGCCTGGTATGACATGACGGCCAGGTATCCGCAGCAACTTTATGAAATGGACAAGGACGAGTACCTGGATACCAAGAGGCGGGAATGGGTCCAGCAGAGGCAACTACAAGAGGGGGTGAGCCAAAGAGCCCTTGCCCCGGCCCATCGG
>NZ_JBFHGD010000260.1:0-3959 GCF_041583255.1 Trichloromonas sp.
CCTCCTGCCCTAACAATCCGGGGACGTTGTTTAATAGTTCATTTTCTCACAATCCGCAACTCAATACTTCTGTCCGCACTGATCATGACTTCTCCCCTTTTAACGGCATGGCAAACCGCAGAACGGCCCAGCCCCAGCAGAGCTCCGACTTCTGTTCCCTTATAGCCGAGGCAGCGCACCCCCAGATAACAGAAAACAGAGCGTGCTTCAACCCTCGTCTTCTCTTTACTCGGCTGCAGCAGAACAGAACGATCCATGCGAAAGTAAGCCGCCGTCCGATCCGCCAGGTGCTCAAGGGACTCTTTCGTTTCGATCCTCCCTGCCAGGCTCTCGTGATTTGCCAAATACTCTGCAAATAGCTGGGTACCCAAAATGCGGTTATCCTGAACAAAGCCAGCCGCATCATCAGAATCCCCCCTGCCTGCGCGACTGGCATCCTTTCCTACCAGATCAAGCCTATCCCCGAGAGCCATTCCGTCTGCCACAAATTGGCGGTATCGCTCCCGTGCAGAAACAACGCTATCGCCAAAGTGCGACAGAACCAGTTCGGGATTCTGACCTTTCAAATGACGATTCCCTACCAGGCAGGCGTGCCCGCTCCATGGGTAATGATCAATGCCGACGATATCAGGCACGAGACCGGCCCGCACAGGATTGAGATGTATGTACCGGACAAGTTCGAGCAGGTAGTTGTCTTCCTGGCAAACTATCGATTTGTAACGATTCTGGAAAAGATGCCCCACACGCTGGTGACGACGATTGAAGCTCACCGCATACCCTGTCAGCAACCGTCGCATAAAAGAAGCGAGCGAACTATGGATGGGACGAAGAAGAAGGTGAAAGTGATTCGGAATAAGCGCCCAGGCTAGGCAATCGGTCCCGGTTTCAGCAAGCAGGCGTGACAGACGGTCAACAAAAAACTGTCGATCACGATCATCATGAAAAATAAGGGATTTTTCGATGCCCCTGACAATGACATGCTGCAAAACACCTGGAATGTCTAAGCGGGCTCCTCTTGGCATGCGGAAAAGGATAGCACGAATTTATTAGATTTCAACAATTAAACAACGTCCCCGGAATTCCACTTGCGGCTGGTTTCATGATGGTTAGTCGTTGCGCCGGTTGATCAGATTTACGATTACTTTGACGATGGTTTCTTTCTCTTCGGGGCGGCTCTCGGCGATGAGCAGCGTCAGCGCCACCACGGCGTTGTCTGCCAGGCGCTTGGTGCCATCGGGGCGGTAGAGGATGGCATTGCCGGCGAGAAAGTAGATGAACAAAGCGGCGGCGATTCGCTTGTTACCGTCGCTGAAAGCGTGGTTTTTGACCACAAAATAGAGGAGGTTCGCCGCCTTCTCCTCGACGCTCGGATAAAGCTCCTTGCCGTCGAAGGTCTGGTAGATGGTGCCGAGGGCGCTCTTGAAGCCCTGATCCTTTTCAATGCCGAACAGGCCATCGAATTCCCCCTTCATCGCCTTGACCAGACCAATCCCCTCCTCATAGTCGATGATGCGCAAGGTCTTGCCGGTCGTCTCCTCGATGCTCAGGGTGCCATGGTCGTAACGGTCGAGGGTGGCCAGGGCGTAGGCATAATCGTTGATCACCCGCAGCACGTCCTTGCCGGTTTCGGTCACCAGCTCCTGCGTGGTCAGGGTGCGGGCCAGCAGATCGACGGTCTGACGCAAGTCGTGAAGCTTGGCGGCTTCTTCGCGCAGGCGCTGCTCGTGAAGAGTGTAACCCTTCACCAGATGATCGCGCAGCACCCGCGTGGCCCATTGGCGAAACTGAGTCCCGCGTTTCGATTTGACCCGGTAGCCGACGGAGATAATGACGTCAAGATTGTAGAACTGCACTTTCCGGCGCACCTGCCGCTCACCTTCATCTTGAACCACCGAGGATTCCTCGGTAGTTGCCTCCCGGACCAACTCCCCCTCTTTGTACAGATTGCGGATATGCAGACCTATGGTATCGGTATCCTTTTCAAACAGCTCCGCCATCTGGCGCTGGTTCAACCAGACTGTCTCATGGTCAAGCTGGACCTCAAGGCGGGTTTTTCCGTCATCAGCCTGATAGATGAAAATGTCATTTTGCGCACTACGAGGCATGGCGATCCTCCAGCATTGTCAACAGTGATCCAGAATTTCTAGATAGATGTTGCCAATGCCAAATCAAATTAGCAGAATATATATTTTGCACGAGCTGCCAATGTTGCCGACTCTTGACCCAAAGACCCCAAAAGCCAAAAGGGGCTTACATGTCTAAATCCTAGCTGCTTATTGATACATTTCAGCGCAAATTCAGTGGCTTGGTTTGCTCCACCCCGGCATTCTTGTCGTTTGACATCCCCTCAAGCTGCGATAGGGTTAAGACAAGCGATGACGGAAGTGCCGTCGAGGGATCAGCAGAGCGGACGACTTGAAAAATCGTCTAGGACAGTAAGTAAATACAACTGTCGACAACAAGCTCGAAGGCCGGAAAGAAACATCATCCGGCAAACCTCGCGGCATATCCGTCATCGTTGTATTCAGGCTTCCCGCCGGCTCCCCCAGCTGCCTTCCTCGTCAGGAGACCAATCTAAACAGACCTCCAGCCGTCGCAGGACGTCAGTTTCATGAAGATCTATCCGATGAAAAAACAGAGCCTGCCCCTCTTCGCCGTTGGCCTGTGCTGCCTGCTTGGCTCCGGCTGCAGCCTGATCGTCCCCCCCAAAGAAGAGATCGGGGCGACCGCCACCGTCGGACTCGCCTCCTATTACCACGAAAAGTTTCAGGGGCGGCGCACCGCCAGTGGCGAACCCCTGGATCAGCAGGCCCTGACCGCCGCGCACCGCAGCTACCCCTTCGGCACGCGCGTGCGGGTAGAAAACCTTGAAAACGGCAAGACCGTCGTCGTACGCATCAACGACCGCGGCCCCTTCATCAAAAACCGCATCATCGACCTGACCCGGCGCGCCGCCAAAAACATCGGCATGCTGCAGCAGGGCGTGGTCAAAGTGCGCCTGAGCGTGCTCAAGTAAAGTTCGTCAGGGGCTCAGAACAGATCGCTCAGCTTCACCACTTCGGGAAAATGGACCTGCAGCTGCCAGGCGCAGAGGGTGGCGATAAGCAATACCAGCACGAACGGCAGCCAGGTCATGCGAAAGACGCTCCCCAGCCAGTCGGGGTCGTCCATCCGCCGAAACCGCCGGATCATCCCCGAGGCCAGCAGAAACTCGAAGGCCGCTTCGGCGAGAATGACCGGCCCCTGATAGATCAGGTAAAACCCCGCGCCGAACACCAGCAGCAGAATCACGCCCAAAATCAGCAGCGGCCAGCAGGCGTCCCCGTCCAGGTCGATATCCAGATGGCCCAACAAGCCGCTGCCGGCACCGCCATCAGCATCCAGCCCCCCATCGCCGAAATCCCCCGAGGCCCCTCCCCCGCCAAAACTGCCCTTGCCCCCCACGAAAGACGGGGTTGAAGACGAGCCGGAAGAACCGGACCAGGGGTCGATGTAGTCCAGGGCATCGGCGGCATCCATGGAAGACCGGCTGGGGGAGATATACCAGAGCCATATTTTGACGAACAGAAAGAAGCAGAGGTAGGCAATAAGCACGTTGAGGGGAAAGCGGATAAGCAGATTCTCGACCCCGCGCCAGATCAGAAACTTGCTGCCCAGCAGGCCGCAAAGCCCCGTGGCCAGCAGAATCAGGCTCATATGAAAGCGCAGAAAGAAGTGTTTTTTGAAGGCCTTGAAGAAGCGTTTTTTAGGATTGGCCATGGTGGCTGCCTGTGGGGAGAGGAGAAAAACCAGCAGGGTTAAAGGAGTTATGGCACCTCTAAATTACTGCCCTCACTCCCCGCCGATCGCAACAACAGTTAAAAGCCCCTTTTATCCCGCAAAAAGGAGCTTTTAAGATCAAATTCCACTTATTTTCCTATACATTTCAGCGCAATTTCAGAGGGTTGGCTTGGTCCGAC
>NZ_JBFHGD010000261.1:0-3946 GCF_041583255.1 Trichloromonas sp.
GCTTGTCGAGGCAGTTGCCCAGGGTGACCGGATCGCTGCCGGTATAGGGGATGCCGAGCATGTCGAGCATGGCCGGGATCTGGGCCTCGCGGCTGGCGCCGTTCAAACCTTCGGCAATATTGAAGACCAGGTCGGGCTGAAGCAGGCGATAGGTTTCAAAGGCATTCAGGTCGGCATTGACCAGGGTGACCTGATGGCGGGATGCCAGGGCGGACTCCACAGCCTTGATGGTGTGGATGTCGTCCCACTCGGCATAGAGATCATCAGAGGGACAACCGGGAGGTTCTGCTTCTGTTTCGCAGACGGACTCCTCCCGCAGGTTGTGGGAAAGCGCGATATTCATGTGTGAACCCCTTTTAAAAGCCTTGAGTAAACCCGTTCCCGCAGGGGGAATCGAAACCGTTTCTGAGACCCGGGTGCCTGGGGCGTGCGGCTATAAAAAGGGGTTGCTTTTTACGCTTCGTCTTGCGCATGCCCGGGTTGTAAACAGTTCCTACATTTCGCTATTTACTCCCCTTTAACCGGCTTGTCAATAAAGAAAAAAAAACCGCAAAAAGCCGTATAATTCCAGATGTTTGCAAAACAATCCAGGGGTTGTTTTCATAATTAGAAAGTGAAAAATTTAAGAAATTTCCGCTTCGATTTTTTCTCTCGAGAAGGCCGTTGTTCTGAACCCTGAAAATGGAGTAATATCTCGGCGGCAATCAAGCGCCCCTGTCGGACAATTTCCTTCGCTGCGAGGATTCCTTCATGCCTGTCGTTCTGCAAACCACCCTGCTGCTCATCCTCTCCAACCTCTTCATGACCTTCGCCTGGTACGGCCACCTCAGAAGCCTGCAACACAAAGCTTTGTATGTTGCCGTCCTGGTCAGCTGGGGGATCGCCTTTTTCGAGTACGTTCTACAGGTACCGGCCAATCGCATCGGTTACGGCAGCCTGAGTTTGGCCCAGCTGAAAATCCTGCAGGAGGTGATCACCCTCTGTGTTTTCGTCCCCTTCGCCCTCTACTACATGGGACAGCCGCTCAAACTCGATTACCTGTGGGCCGGGCTCTGCCTGCTCGGAGCGGTCTACTTTATCTTCCGAACCTAAAAGATGAGCAAATCCTAACACATATACCGGGGATGACCACCCCGGCAGCGATTTTTTGATAAAAAAAGGGCGGCCCCTGCGGGTACGCCCTTTTTTTCGATCCCCAAATAGCGCTCAGAGACCCCCCGCCTCCCGGATCACCTCGGCGATTTTTTCGGCCATCACCGCGTAACCGCGTGCGTTGGGATGGATCTGGTCGCTCTTGAACTCGCGGTCACTCAAGAGGTCGGAAAGAACCTCCCCCTCGTAGGGCAAACGGAGTTCCTCGGCCACCTCTGCATAGAGCGGGTCGGTCGACAGCAGCAGGCCCAGTTGCGGCACCCCGACCAGCACCACCTCGGCCCCGGCCTCCCGGGCCAGCCCGGCCATCTGCCGCAGGTTGCCCGCCAACTTCTCTTTGTCGAGCCGACGGAGAAAATCGTTGCCGCCGTGGCAGAGGATCACCAGGGCCGGCCGATACTCTTCCAGCAGCTCCGGCAAGCGTGCCAGGCCGGCCGCCGACACCTCGCCGGGGACCCCGGCATTGACCACCTCGCGCTGCAGCAGTCGCGAAAGGGCCGCCGGGTAGGACTCGTCCCCCACGGCGCCGGTGCCGTAGGTGAGGCTGTCGCCAAAAGCGAGGATTACGGCGTCGGCAGGCAGCGGTGTCAAATTTGGGGATTTTTCGCAGCCGGCCAGTAGCATCCCTGCCAGCAGGGTCGCAAGCAGCAGCAATCGTTTCCAGTTCATATCTCTGCGATCCTCAATGCGGCGCCGGCGGCACGCCGACCTCGCCCGCTTCTTTCGGCCGGCAGGGGAGCACCAGGTTGAGCACCACCCCGGCCAGACCGGCCAGGCCGATCCCCTTGAGCGATACCCCCCCCAGAGAGAATTCCATGCCGCCGATGCCACAGACCAGGATCAGCGCCACCACCGCCAGGTTGCGCGGTTCGAGCAGGTCGTGGCCGGCGCGCACCAGGGTGTTGAGACCGACCACGGCAATCGCGCCGAACAGCAGCAGCATGATCCCGCCCATGACCGGCACCGGCACCGTCTGCAGCAGGGCCCCGACCTTGCCGACAAAGGCGAGCAGGATGGCGCAGAGGGCGGCCCAGGTCATGATCGCCGGATTGAACACCTTGGTCAGGGCCACCGCCCCGGTCACTTCCGAGTAGGTGGTGTTGGGCGGGCCGCCGCAGCAGGCGGCCAGCGAGGTGGCCAGGCCGTCGCCGAGCAGGGTGCGATGCACTCCGGGCTGCTTCAGATAGTTTTTCCCTGAGATCGAGGATATCGCCAGGATGTCGCCGAAATGCTCGATGGCCGGCGCAATCGCCACCGGCAGCATGTAGATGATGGCCTGGACGTTGAATTGCGGCAGAACAAAGGCGGGAAGAGCCAGCCAGGGGGCGGCGGCGACCGCGGAGAAATCGACCAGTCCGAAGGCCAGGCTCAGCCCGTAACCGACGACCAGCCCGCTGAGAATCGGCAGCAGCTTCAGCATCCCCCGCCCCTTGAGGGAAACCAGGATGGTCACGGCCAGGGCGGTCAGCGACACGATCAGGGCCGTTCCCTGCGGCACCAGCTGCAGGGCGCCGTCGCCGCTGCGGCCGTTGGCCATGTGCACCGCCACCGGGGCCAGGATCAGGCCGATGACCATGATCACCGGACCGGTCACCACCGGCGGAAAGATGCGGGCGATGACCCGGGTGCCGCGCCAGTAGACGATCAGGCTGAGGATCATGTAAAAGATTCCGGCGGCCGCCAGCCCCGACATGGTAGCGGCGACCCCCCAGGTCTGCACCCCGTAGATGATCGGGGCGATGAAGGCGAAGGACGAGGCGAGAAAAACCGGCACCTGGCCGCGAGTCACCAGCTGGAAGAGCAGGGTGCCGGCGCCGGCGGTAAAGAGCGTCACGTTGGGATTGAGCCCGGTCAGCAGCGGCACCAGCACCAGGGCGCCGAAGGCGACGAAGAGCATCTGGGCGCCGAGCAGGGCGTCCTTGCCGCGAAACCGGTAGTCGGTCGAGGAATATTCCTTCACAGCGCCCCCTACTTGGTACCGAAGATTTTATCGCCGGCATCGCCGAGCCCCGGCAGGATGTAGCCCTGCTCGTTGAGCCGCTCATCGATCGAAGCCACGTAGATATCCACGTCGGGATGGGCCTGCTGCAGCCGCCTTATCCCCTCGGGGGCCGCCACCAGGAACAGCGCCTTGATCCGCCGGCAGCCCGCCTTCTTCAGCAGGTCGATGGCGGCCACGACGCTGCCGCCGGTGGCCAGCATCGGGTCGAGCACCAGGGCCGTGCGGTCGGCCATCTTGCGGGTCATCTTCTGAAAATAGCAGACCGGCTCCAGAGTCTCCTCGTTGCGGTACAGGCCGATCACGCTGACCCGGGCGCTGGGGATCATATCGAGCACCCCGTCCATCATGCCGAGCCCGGCCCGCAAAATCGGCACCACCGTCACCTTCTTGCCCTTGATCTGCTCCACCGTCACCGGCCCGGCCCAGCCGGCAACCGAGTGCGGCTCGGTCTCGAGATCGGCGGTCGCCTCGTAGGTCAGCAGCCGCGCCACCTCGGAGGCCAGCTCGCGAAAATCCTTGGTGCTGATATTCTTTTTACGCATCAGGCCCAGCTTGTGTCGGACCAGCGGGTGCTGCACTTCGACAACGGTCATCTCGACCTCCCTGGCAAACGGATATTTCAGTAAAGGATAATCGCCAAAGATTACCAAGTCCGGGGAGCAAGACAAAGCCCAAAGTGTGATTTCGGCCCGCACTCGAAAAAAAGATCCTGCTAAGCCGTTGCTAATTGAACATTTGCATCAAGGATGTTATTTTTAAAATCTAATCCTTTCGCCTCTCTATACAATCCCC
>NZ_JBFHGD010000262.1:0-3934 GCF_041583255.1 Trichloromonas sp.
CCGGTGTTTGCTCAGCCTGGAAAACTGCTGAAATCACCACTTTGGCGGCAGATGTGCTACGAAGCGCCGCCGGTATTTTGGGAACAATGGTAATTGTGTCTAACGCCATTCGCGCCAGAGATCCTCATGCCCCACGCAGTGGAGAGTTTCTTTTGGTTACTTTTCTTTACGGCTAAAGAAAAGTAACCCGGCTGTCGGGCCGGGACCCGACGGTTTTAAAAAGGTTTTGCATTTCATTCAACCTGTATTTCCCCCCTGCACCTGCACCGCCGCCGCAATATAAACCGCCGCCAGAATGGCAAAGATGTACGCCTGGATAACCCCGATCAGCAGCCCGAGCAGGTTCATCACCACCGGAAAGAAGAGCGGCGCGACGGTCAGCAAAATGGCGGCGATCATCGAGCCGCTCATGATGTTGCCGAACAGGCGCACGGCCAACGCCAGGGTGCGCGACAGTTCACCGAAGAGGTTGAACGGCAGCATCAGCGGCGTCGGTTGCAGATAGAGTTTTAAATAGTTGCGCACCCCCTGTCGGCGGATGCCCCACCAGGGAACCGCCACCAGCACGCAGGCGGCCAGGGCGGTGGTGGTCGAGAGCGACCCGGTGGGGGCCTGGTAGCCGGGGACCACCGAAAGCAGGTTGGAGATCAGCACGAACAGGAACAGGGTGCCGATAAAGGGGAGGAACTCGCTCGCCGGTTTGAGCCCTAGGGCTTCCAGTTCGCCGGTGATGCCACCGACCAACACTTCGAGCAGATTCTGTCCACGCCCGAGTTGGCCGCCGTGAACGAGGCGGCGGGTGACGGTCGCGGCGCCGGCGGTGAGCAGCAGCATGTTCAGCCAGGTAAAGAGCAGGGTGGCGTTGAGCTGAAACGCCTGCCACTGCCAGATCAGGATGCTGTCGGGACTGATGTGCATGCCTACCCCCGCGCCGGTCGAATCCGCCCCTTGCCGAGCAACCACAACTGGCGGGCGGTGAGGAGTCCGGCCATGGCGGCGAACATGGCGATCGCGCCCTGGCCGGTCAGACTGTAAAAAAGTGCCAGCAAGAGGCTCATGCGCAGGATAAAGCTGAGTGCCAGCCGCAACTGGGGGCGCTTTGCCGCGGCGATGCGGCGGAGGGTCAGCCACAGTCCGCCGAAATAAAGGGTGCCGGCGAGGGCGCCGAGGGCGAAGCTGGCAGCGATCAAGGCGATTTCATTATTCATGCGGATCCTCCTGCTGATGGCGATGCCGCTCGATGGCCTCGCGCTCCTTGCTGACCCAGAACCAGGCATTGAGACAGCCTGCGGCAATGCCGACGGCGAGCAGCAGCAGGGTCCAGGAGTAGCGACCGGTCACGGTGCGGTCGAGCCAGATGCCGAGGGCGATTGCCAGCAGGGTGGGGATGGCCACCGACCAGCCGACCAGTCCGAACATCCCCAGCCCGAACCAGGCCTTGTGTTCCCCCTGCCGCTGGCTGTGCAGCTTGCGGCGCTGCTTGGCCTCAACCTGCTGCTGAAAATCCCGATAGGCTCCGGGGCGTTTTTCGGGGTCTTGCTTCGGTTCTGTCATTTCAGATCCATGACCCTCCGTAAAAAACCGGCTTCGAGGCGGGCCACCGCCGAGCGCACCGCCCGTTCCCGGTCGTCCAGTTCGAGAAATCGGGAATTGACCGTCTCCACCAGTTCTTCAAGGCTGACGCCGCCGACCGCATTGCGTACCGAGACGGTGACCGTCTCCCCCTGTTTGACCAGGATGCCGCGGTCGACCGCCAGGTATTCCGCCGCTGAATCCTGCCTTCGGGCGAAATAGAGGAGTCCCGGTACCAGTGCCGAGACGAAGTCGATATGGCGGGGCTTGAGACCGAAATGACCGTCCTCCCCCTCGGCGACCAGGCTGTACACCTCGTCGTCGAAGATAATGTCGTCCGGTACCAGCACCCTGAGTTTCATGCTGCGTCCTCCGGTTTCGGTGGCGGCGCTGCCGAGGCAGGTTTCTGTTTGACCTCGTCGATGGCGCCGATCATGTACAGCGCCTGCTCCGGTGTCTCGCTGAACTCATCGTCCAGAATCCGATCGCAGCCGGCCAGGGCCTGTTCCAGCGAGACGCTCCGTCCTTCCTGGCCGGTAAACTGCTCGGTGGTGAAAAACGGCTGGGTCAGAAAGCGCTCCAGCCGGCGGGCGCGAAAGACCGTCCGGCGGTCGTCCCGGGAGAGTTCTTCAATGCCGAGCATGGCGATGATGTCTTTGAGCTCCTCGTAGGTGGCCAGGGTAAGGCGGATCTGCCGGGCGATGCGATAGTGGCGCTCGCCGACCACCTGTGGCGAGAGCATTTTTGAATTGGATTCAAGCGGGTCGATGGCCGGATAGAGCCCTTCGCTGGCCCGTCGGCGGGAGAGGACAATGGTCGCCGACAGATGCGAGAAGGTGTGGACGGCCGCCGGGTCGGTAAAATCGTCGGCCGGCACATAGACCGCCTGGATCGAGGTGATCGCCCCGCGCCGGGTGTTGATAATGCGCTCTTGCAGGGCCGCCAGCTCAGAGGCGAGGGTTGGTTGATAGCCGAGCCGCGACGGGAGCAGTCCGAGCAGGCCGGAAATCTCCATGCCGGCCTGGATGAAACGGAAGATGTTGTCGATCAGCAGCAGCACTTCCTGGCCGAGGTCCTCGCGGAAATATTCGGCCATGGTCAGGGCAGTCAGTCCGGTGCGAAAGCGCGCTCCCGGCGGTTCGTTCATCTGGCCGAAGACCATCACCGTGTTGTCAAGTACCCCGGCCTCGCGCATCTCGCGGTAGAGTTCTTCCCCTTCGCGGCAGCGTTCGCCGATGCCGCAGAAAATCGAAACTCCCTGATGGGCGCCGACCATATTGTGGATCAGTTCGGTGATCAGCACGGTTTTGCCGACCCCGGCGCCGCCGAAAAAGCCAGCCTTGCCGCCCCGTTCCAGCGGAGCGAGCACGTCGATGGCCTTGATCCCGGTGGTGAAGATTTCCGAGCGGGTCGAGCGTTCGGCAAGTGGGACCGGCTTGCTGTGGACGGTGCGCAGTTCGATGTCGGTCGGGATTTCGCCGCGGTCGATGGGGTTGCCGAAGACGTTGAAGGCGCGGCCGAGGATGTTCTTGCCCACCGGCACCCGCAGCGGCTCGCCGGTGTCTTCGACCACGGCGCCCCGGGCCAGGCCCTGGGTCGGGGTGAGGGCGATGCCGCGGACCTGGCGGGTGTCGAGGTGGAGGGCGACTTCGATAACGATGGCGTTGTCGTCGCCGGTGCGCAGCAGGTTGTTGACCCGCGGCAGATCGCCGTCGAAGTGGACGTCCACCACCCCGCCGCGGATGGCGGTGACGGTGCCCTGGTTGTTGGTGGAAGGAGTCGGCATAGTCGGATGTGCCTTCCTGGCTTGGTACGTCAAAACCGGCGGGTCGCGTCCCGCCAGACGCCTTACTTTTTGTGAAAGCCGACAAAAAGTAAGCAAAAAACGGCTCCCTGCCGGGGGCATGAGGAGCACTAGGCCGGTTGGCAGAGGTTGGCACCACCGTTGTGCCGATGCCGGCGGCGGCACTTCGTAGCACATCTGCCGCCGGCGGTGGTAAATTCAGCAGTTTTCCGGGCTGAGCAAACACCGGTCTACCGGAAAGGCGAAAACCGGCAAGCCAGTTTTTAAGGTTTTACCCAATAACAGGCAATTGCAGAATCGGTTGTCTTCGCACTGTCGCTGACGCCTCGACACGCGTTCGCGCACGGGGAGGTGCTATGAAACTCTATCGGTATCATTCGCTGTGGAGGTAATCGATCCGCTGCCATGCGCGACAGCAATGCCCCACGCTAGTGGAAAACGTTTTTTGCCTACTTTTTGACGTTTATCAAAAAGTAGGTCGCCTGCCGGGGCGAGTCCCGGCGGTTTTAAAGATATTTCAGCTAAACAAAGCATATCGCAATAATTAACAACTTCTAG
>NZ_JBFHGD010000263.1:0-3934 GCF_041583255.1 Trichloromonas sp.
CCCCAGTTGGCAAAGACCAGAATACCGACCATTGCGGCGAAATAGATGCCGTTTTGCCACAAAGGGCGGGCGACCTCAGGCTCCGGCAAGGCCCCGGCCGCTTCGATCTTTTCCTGCTCTTCCTTGCGGAAAAAAAAGTGCATCGACAGGCCGATTATAATGCTGAAAAGGATGGCACCGACCGCCCGCGCTACCCCCATCTCGGTGCCGAGGACGTTGGCGGTCAGAACAATGGCGAGAATATTGATGGCCGGACCGGAATAGAGAAAGGCGCAGGCCGGGCCCAATCCGGCCCCCATGCGGTAGATGCCGGCAAAAAGCGGCAGAATGGTGCAGGAACAGACCGCCAGCACCGTCCCCGAAACCGAAGCCACCCCGTAGGCGAGGACCTTGTTCGCCTTCGGCCCGAGATATTTCATGACCGCGGCCTGGCTGACGAAAACGCCGACTGCGCCGGCGATAAAAAAAGCCGGCACCAGGCACAGCAGCACATGCTCCCGGGCATACCAGCGGGCCAGGTGCAGCGCCTCCCAGAGAGCGTTTTCGAGCAACCGGGACTGCTGCAGCCAGTCGACCGGCAGATAATAAAGACCGGTGAAAACGGCCAGAATCAGTGTTAAGGGTTTCCATTCTCGTGTCCAGTTCATACTCGCCTCGCTTACCTGCCTCACCTTATCTAAAACATTTGGCAAAACAACCAAATACTCGGGTAAAATTTTTTACTCTTCCGCCTTACCACAACATGTTGCCGGTTCGCCATTGCGGGCCGCCAGCACCGATTCCACACAGCCGAAAAAATTGAGAATGCAGGGGACCCGCAACCGGTAATAAACCTGGTTGCCGCGCTTTTCATCCTGCACGATACCGGCCTCGCGCAAGACCGACAGATGCTTCGAAACGGTGGAGACATCCGCCCCGACCATGCTGGTCAATTCGCAGACACAGCGCTCCTCCTTTTCGAGTTCTTCGATGATCAGGAGCCGACTCGGGTGGGCCATCGCCTTGAGAACCTGGGTCCGGGCCGTCAGGTATGCCTTACGTGTTGCATCCATGTATGCGTCCTCTGAAAGAATCTATTTGGCATTTTAGCCAAATAGATAGATATTGCAAGTTGAAAATTTTCTTCCGGAAGCATACTCTTGAATTTGATGGAGATTTTTATACTGTATAGACGCTTTTAGCGTAGGGAGGTCTACATGCTGAAACCCAGGCTATGCCATTTATTTCTTATATGTTTGCTGGCACTTGGTGGGGCGCTGACGGCCTATGCCGACCCCATCGACATCGGCGAAGCCTTTCCCGAAAAAGCGCTGCCGGCTCCGACCGACCCCCAGCAGCGAGCCTACCTCGGGCTGGGCGACGGCCCGACCTTCACCCTCAGCCAGATTGGCGGCAAGGTGGTGCTGGTCGAAATGCTCAACGCCCTCTGCCCCCATTGCCGCAAGCAGACCGGGCCGTACAACAAGCTGTACCGGATGCTCGAAGAGTCCCCGGAGACCCGCGGCAAGGTCAAGATGCTCGGCGTAGCGGTCGCCAACAGCGACGAACAGATCGCCGACTTTATCGATATTTACCAGGTGGCGTTCCCGATCGTCGCCGACCGGCGGTTTACCCTCCACCGCGCCGTGCGCGGCGGCCCGACGCCCCTGTCGATCTACGCCCTGCGCAGCCAGCCGGGGGAACCCTGGGTCGTCGCCGGGTCGCATCTCGGCGAAGACTACGACATGGAGGGGCTGTTCGATTTTCTGCGCGGGCTGCTGCAGGAAGAGGCCAGCACCTTCGCCAGCCTCCCAAGCGAGGCCGTTCCGGCGGAAAAGCGCCCCGAACCGCCCCAGGACGAGGCGGAGATCAGCCGCCGGGTTGCCGCCGCCTTCATCGCCCAGGGCGGCGAGCTCAGGGACTTCAAGCGGCTCTCACTGCCGAGCGGCCGCCGGGTCTATGCCGCAACCCTGACCCGCGACGGCAGCGACCGGACCCTGTACGCCGAGGTCGCCAGTCGCTCATCGATCTGCGACATCTGCCACGACGTCCATTTTTTCTACCTGTTTGACCGCAGCGGCAAGGTATTGGGGCTCGAGAAACTGCAGCTGACCAAGTACGGCAATGTCGAATGGGATGCCGGGGAGTTGGCCGCCTTTGTCCGTAACGTGCTCGGGCGGCCGCTGTACGGCAGCTGGTCGTTCAACCCGAAGGTCGACGCCGTCACCAGCGCCACCATGACTTCGGCCATCATCTTCGACAGCCTCGACCAGGGAAAGGTGCTGCTCGAGGAACTGGCCGCCGAAAGGCTGCTCAAATAATTCTGGACAGCTGTTGGCGCAGGCGCGGCCACCAGCAGCGCGCCAGCAGCAGGAGCAGCAGCAGGGCCGAGCCGATGGCCCAGATTGACGCGGCCGCTTCGCCGTCGTCGTGGACCCACTGGAGGATATCGATCTGCGCCCAGGCATACAGGCGGTTGACCAGCCAGCCGAGCAGCAGCGAACAGCTGGCGATGGAGAAGAGGTAGACCATGGTCGCCGAGCGTCCCCAGAACTTCGCGACCACGGCCAGCGTCGCCGCGTTGGTTGCCGGGCCGGCCAGCAGAAAGACCAGCGCCGCCCCGGGCGACAGCCCCTTGAGTACCATCGCCGCCGCCACCGGGGTCGAGGCGCTGGCGCAGATATAGAGGGGGATGCCGACCACCAGCATGATCAGCAGCGAGGAGAATTCCCCGCCCAGGTAGCGGGCGAAGAAATCGGCGGGCACCAGGTAGGAGATCACCCCGGCGACAGCAACACCGAGCATCAGCCAAGCGCCGATATCGCACAACAGGTCGCCAAAGGCGTAGGCCATGCCGCTGCGAAGGCGCTGTCGCACTGGCGGCCGGGTTGTTTTGAGCGGAGCACCCCCGCCCGGCTTAGGCGGTCAGCCGCAGCCCGGTTCTTCGGCGGCCTCGGCCGAGGCCGGCTGGGGCACCAGGTCTTCCGGCAGCCGGTTGATCAGCAGGCCGGTCACCGTGGCCGTCACAAACGCCGCCAGCGGCCGAACCACCGTCATGATCGGGTCGAGCAGGGCCCAGGTGATGGCGATGGAATCGACCCCGGTTTCAGGCACCGACACCAGAAACGCCGCCGAAGCCCCTTTGCTCGCCCCCTGTTTGCGCAGCTCGATCGCCGCCGGGATCACCCCGCAGGAGCAGAGCGGCAGCGGGATGCCGAACAGCGAGGCCTTGAGCACCGAACCGACGCTGTTGCTTCCGAGATGCCGACTGACCACATCCTCGGGGAGCAGCCCCTTGAGCAGCCCGGCGGCCAGGAATCCGAACAGGACAAACGGCGCCGCTTCGACCAGGATGTCCCAGCACTCCAGCAGTATCCCCAAAACGATTTCAATCATCGATGTTCCTTTTTGGGCAGGCTCGCCCAACCACGGTTATAACTGTGTCCTGCTTCTACTGTACCTCGCCCTTCAACAGAAATTCAAGGGCGCCGAATCAAAAAGAAAAAGGCACTTGCCCGGTCCGGAAGCAAGTGCCTTTTTCTTTGATCTGTCCGCAGGGATTACGCCCCGGCCTTCTCCAGCAGGTAGCGCCCGACCCAGTTCTTCGAGAACTGGAAGGCGGTCCGGCCGCAGCGCTTGCTCTTGTCGTGCGACCACTTGATGGCATCAAGCTCCAGCTCCTTGCTCCAGGGGATCTCCACCTTGCGCTGGCGGGCCTGGCGCTCGACGCACAGGCGCACGGCGTCGATGTAGCGATCCTGGCTGAAGACATGAAAGGCCACCCAGAGGCCGAAGCGGTCGGAGAGGGAGACCTTCTCCTCCGTCGCCTCGCTCTGCTGCAGCTCCCCCTTGACATACTTGCCGCCGAGGTTGTCTGTTTCGTATTCGGGAAGAAGGTGGCGACGGTTGGAGGTGACGTAGATGAGGACGTTCTCCGGAGCCGAATAGACTGAAC
>NZ_JBFHGD010000264.1:0-3866 GCF_041583255.1 Trichloromonas sp.
AGCTCACTTGTCCTGGATCTTTTGGCAAACGACTCGGATATTGATGGCGACTCGCTGACTCTATCTGTCGCGGTTTCCAACTTGCCGGCACGGGGTGATCTCGTCAATAACGGCAATGGTACATTCACTTATAAGCCGTATTCAAATTTCCACGGTACCGACAGCTTCACCTACACTCTCAGCGACGGCAAGGGCGGGACGGCTGATGGCGTGGCCCTGATCGTTGTCACCCCGGTGGCTGATACGCCGCAGGTCGGCAATATCACGACTTCTGCCGGCGGTCAGTCCGACCCCATCGTCATCACCCCCCATGCCAGCGACGGTGACGAGGTCACCCATTTCAGGATTTCGGGGATCACTGGCGGTACCTTGCATCTCGCCGATGGCGTCACCCAGATCAATAATGGTGATTTTATCACCCTGCTCGAGGGGCGGGCCGGCGTGAAGTTTACGCCGGCGGCAGGAACCTCTTCCATCGGCAGGTTCCAGGTCGAAGCCTCTATAAACCGCACCTCTTTTTCTACCGGTAAAGCCACGGCTACGATCATGGTGCTGCCCCATGTGGAGCCGCCACCTGTCGACATCGGGGAGGTTAAAGACCCTGTCGTCGAAGAACCTGCACCTGTCGTTGAGCCTGCCGTTGAACCGGTGACGCCGATGGCGGCTGTTGATGGCAATGAGGAGCCTTCGCCGCTCTTTGCGGGGGAGCCTGATGCGCCGCCGCTGCACCTGGTCATCCGGGTTCCCGAAATGCCGCAGCTGGAAGACGATGCCGTAGAAACGGGCTCTGGGGAATCATCCTTTAACCAGGTCGTCAATGCGCTGCTCGACCCATTCGTCCGCAAAGAACTGCAGGCGGCCGTCGAGCACCTCGACCTTGCCAATCTTTCCCGTGAAGCGTATGACCTGATCCGCAATTCTCTCGATGACCTCAAGGAGGATATCAACCGGGATGTCATGTTTGATCGGGCCGTGATCGGTTCTGCCGTTGCTTCATCGGTTGGCTTGTCGGCCGGCTACGTACTCTGGATGCTCAAGGGTGGTTCGCTGCTGGCCTCTGTCCTTTCGTCCATGCCGGCATGGCAGCTGGCCGACCCGCTGTCGATTCTGGTCGGTAAAAAGGACGACGATAAGGACGAGGAGGGCCTGGAAAAGATTATCGAAGACGGCTCAATCGAAGATGACGAGAATGAACAGGATAAGGACGAAGACGAGGATGGCGACAGCGTCTGAGCGCCGGGAATCATTCACCCTGCCGAGTTGGATCTTCGGTAAGGTATTTTTAGCTGCAGTTCTGATTTTGCCAAGGGTCACTTAAACCATGAGTTTTTTGAAACCACAAGCCCGGATCACGATGGGACTGGTCGGCATCATGACCAGCCTTGTCATGTTGACCTTTGTTTTTAATATTATTCCCGATCGCAACGGCGCCGTTCTCGAGGGGAGGGCCGCCTTTGCCGAATCGATCGCCATTTACAGTACCGCGCTGGTCAATACCGCAAGAGCGGTAGCAAGCAACAACCGGCGCCTGGAAAATGATTTCAAGCTGCTCGCCGAGCGAAGCGATGACCTGCTCTCCCTGGCCCTGCGGCAGCAAAGCGGCCGAGTTCTGGTGGCGACCGAGGGTCATGAATCCGGCTGGGTGGCGATGAAGGGGAAATATTCTCAGGACGCCCAGGTGCGGGTGCCGATCTGGGCAGGCGAGCACCAGTGGGGTCAATTGGAAATGCGTTTTCGACCCTTGTCCGGCGAGAGAGGCTGGGACATTTTGAAAAACCCCATGCTGCAGATGGTCGTCTTTACGGGTCTGCTGGGTTTTGCCGTCTTCTATTTCTACCTTGGCAAGGTGCTGCGCCAGCTTGACCCCTCGCAGGCCATTCCCGGGCGGGTGCGCTCGGCCCTGGACACCATGGCCGAGGGGCTGCTTATTCTGGACCGAAAAGAACAGATCGTTCTGGCGAACCAGGCTTTTTCGTCATTGATCAACAAGGCGGTAGAGAAGTTGCTCGGGTTCCGTGCCGGCGACCTTCCCTGGGTCGATAAGGACGGCAACCGGATCGCCAAGGTGGATCGCCCCTGGGTCGTTGCGCTGGCTCAGGGCAAGTTGAAAAGAGACATTACCCTCAGGCTTAAAATCTCTGAAGATGAAATACGTACGTTAAAGACCAACTGCTCCCCGGTGCTCGGTGACGGTGGGAAATACGCCGGTGTTCTGGTGAGCTTCGCCGACATAACGGAACTTGAGGAAAAAGAGGTCGAACTGATCAAGTCGAAGCAGATTGCTGAAGACGCCAACCAGGCAAAAAGTTCGTTTCTTGCCAATATGAGTCACGAGATCCGTACCCCGATGAACGCCATCCTCGGCTTCACCGAGATCCTCAAGCGGGGTTATGTCAAAAACGAGCAGGAAAGCCTGCGCTATCTCAACACCATCCATTCCAGCGGTAAAAACCTGCTGGAACTGATCAACGACATCCTCGACCTGTCAAAAGTCGAATCCGGGCGTCTCGAAGTCGAAAAGATCAGGGTGGATCCTTATACGATCCTCAATGAAGTTATCCAGATGCTCAAGGTCAAGGCCGAGGAAAAGGGGCTTGTCGTCAATTTCGTCGCCGGCAATGCGGTTCCTGCTGAGATTGAGACCGACCCCGTGCGGCTGCGCCAGATCGCCTTCAACCTGATCGGAAATTCGATCAAGTTCACAGAGCAGGGGAGCGTTACGGTTTCCTGCCGGTATGAAAGGATGCAAAGCGGGCCCTGCCTGATCATCGATATCGTGGATACCGGCATCGGCATGTCTGATGAGGCGCAAGCGAAAGTTTTCGAACCCTTCGTGCAGGCCGATACGTCGGTGACGCGGCGTTTCGGGGGGACTGGACTGGGCCTGGCTATCGCCCGCAAGTTTGCCCGGGCCATGGGCGGTGACATCCGGGTGAAAAGCGAGCCGGGCAAGGGGAGCGTTTTTTCCGTTGCGCTGACGACCGGGGACCTGAGCGGAGTTTCCTTCCTGCTTCCCGAGCAGGTGGCCGCCCTGCAACGGGATATTCACGTCGTTGCGGGCACTCGCTGGAAATTTCCCGAAGCCCGGATTCTGGTTGTGGATGACGGCGCTGAAAACCGTGAACTGGTCAAATTCCTGCTCGAAGAATCCGGGCTTGCGGTGGATGAAGCCGAAAATGGCCAGGTCGGTGTGGAAAAAGCGCTTGCCGCTCCCTATGACGTTGTCTTGATGGACGTGCAGATGCCGGTAATGGACGGTTTTACCGCCGCCGGCATTCTTCGCAGCAAGGGACTGAAAATGCCATTGATCGCCTTGACGGCCAACGCCATGAAGGGCTTTGAAGAGGAGTGCCTGGCCGTCGGGTATTCGGATTACCTGAGCAAGCCGATTGACATCGATCGGTTCATGGAGCTGATGGCGCGTCTGCTCGGCGGTTGCCGGGTCGAAGACAAAGCCGGCGCAGCCCCCGCTGCGGTCGCCGTCGGACCTGTTGGAGAGATGCCGGTTCAGGAAGTTGCCGCCGGTCCCATTGTCTCGGCTCTGCCCGGATCGAACACCAAGTTCAGAGGCATAATCAGCCGGTTTGTCACCCGCCTGCATGAACAGCTCGACGCCATGGACGCCGCAGCCGAAACCGATAATTTTGACGAACTGGCCAGGTTGGGCCACTGGCTCAAGGGCGCCGGAGGGACGGTCGGTTTCAGCGTTTTTACCGAGCCGGCCATTATGCTGGAGCAGCAGGCTAAGTCAGGCAGCGCGCAACAGCTGAAAGAGACCATTCTTCTGCTGCGGGGGCTGGCGAATCGTATTGAACTGGCCGGGGAGGCGGCTGCCGCGCCGCGGGACGCTGTGCTTAACGGGGATG
>NZ_JBFHGD010000265.1:0-3846 GCF_041583255.1 Trichloromonas sp.
ACGAGATAAAACGGAAACCCGCAAACGCCGGCGCGAGTGGTTGCTCATCCTCCTGATCATCACCCTTGTTGTCATCTTCTCGAATTTCGAGACCCAGCTACTTGAACTCTCGTCCAAGCTGCCGCTGTCCAATACCATTCTGGTCCTGGCGCTGATCAACGTCAACATCCTGCTGATTTTGCTGTTTCTTTTCCTGGTATTCAGAAACCTCTTTAAGCTGATTCTCGAACGGCGCCGAAATGTGCCGGGATCGCGCCTGCGAACCAAGCTGGTTGTCGCATTTGTTTCCTTGTCGCTGATTCCCACGATGCTGCTCTTTTTCGTCTCGGCCGGCTTCATCACCAACTCGATTGAAAACTGGTTCAACACCCAGATCGAAACCTCGCTGCAGGAATCACTGGAGGTGGCCCAGACCTACTACAAGAACTCGGCGGCCAATGCCCTCTACTATGCCGATCAACTGGCTCGCATCATCAAAAAGGACAAACTGCTCAACGAGGAGAACCTGCCGAAACTGGTTGAGGTGATAAAGGAAAAACAACAGGAATACAATCTCGGAGTCGTCGAGGTTTTTTCTTCCACCTATGAGGAACTGGTGCGGGCATCCAATCCCCAGGTGCCGGCCGCCAACTTTACCGATCCGGGATCCGACAATATCCGGGAAGGGCTACAGGGCAACCGCTTCACCCGCATCACCCCTATTGGCAAGGCGGATTTGATCAGGGGCATCGTCCCTGTCCAGTCGAACTGGAACCCGAAGGACATCGTTGCGGTTGTCGTGGTCAACTACTACGTACCCTACTCGCTGGTCAGCAAAATGAAGGAGATCTCCTCATCCTTCGAACAGTACAAAAACACCAAGCTGCTTAAAAACAAGATCAAGAAAGGCTACGTCGCCGTCCTGCTGCTGATCGCCCTGGTCATTATTTTTCTGGCCACCTGGTTCGGCTTTCACCTCGCCCGCGGCATCACCGACCCGATTCAGGAACTCGCCGTCGCCACCAACCGCGTGGCCGACGGCGACCTCAACGTACACATTGAACAGGTCAGCGATGACGAAGTCGGCACCCTGGTTAAAGCCTTCAACCAGATGACCACCGACCTGCGCCAAGGGCAGCAGGAAATCAGGGAGGCCAACCTGGAGCTGCAGGCGTCGAACCTGGAGATCGACCAGCGCCGGCGCTACATGGAAATCGTCCTGAAAAACGTCACCGCCGGTGTCATCTCGGTCGACAAGGAAGGCCGCATCACCACGATCAACAAGTCGGCCGAAAGCCTGCTCAAAATTCAGACCGGAAAAGTCGTCGGAAAAAACTTCCGCGAAGTGGTCAGCAATGAACATCTACCGATGGTCAAGGAATTCCTCAAGGACCTGATGATTTCAGGTAAGGACTCGATCCGCAAGCAGGTCAGCCTCCCGGTTCAGGAAAACAAGGTGACCTTCCTGTTCAACGTCACCACCTTGCGGGATGAGAATAACGAATTCATGGGCACGGTTGTCGTCTTCGACGATCTGACCCATCTGATCAAGGCGCAGCGCATGGCGGCCTGGCGCGAAGTGGCCCGCCGCATCGCCCACGAGATAAAGAACCCGCTGACCCCCATCCAACTCTCGGCCCAGCGCCTCAGACGCCGCTACCTCGACCGCTTCAGCAGTGATGACACGGTGTTTGACGAGTGCACGCGGATGATCGTAACCCAGGTCGATGAATTAAAAAATCTGGTCAACGAGTTCTCCAACTTCGCCCGGATGCCGGCCAGCAACCCGGCGCTCAACAACCTCAACGAAGTCATAAACGAAGCCCTGGTCCTCTACCAGGAGGGGCACAAGGAAATCCATTTCACCTTCGAACCGGACCCCGGCGTTCCCCTTTTCAATCTCGATCGCGAGCAGGTCAAGCGGGTAGTTATCAACCTGCTCGACAATGCCGTCAGTGCCGTCCACGAAATTGAAAGTGCGGCCATCGCCATTGAGACGAGCTACAATGCGCCGCTGCAAATGGTCACCTTTACCGTTGCCGACAACGGCTGCGGCATCAACCCCGATGACAAGCCGCGTCTTTTTGAACCCTACTTTTCAACAAAAAAAACCGGCACAGGCCTGGGCCTGGCCATAGTCTCGACCATCATCTCGGACCACAACGGCTACATCCGGGTCAAAGACAATTCCCCCAAAGGCACCAGGTTCATTGTCGAATTGCCCGTCACCGACAGCGCCCCGAACGCCTGAGGCTTCACTTTCATCAAGCAAGGAAACTGCATGAAAAGCATTCTTATCGTCGATGACGAAGAAAGCATTCGCGAAAGCCTGCAAGGCATTCTCCAGGACGAGGGGTTTCGCACGATATCCGCCGAAAACGGCGAACAGGGGATTGCGCTGCTGCGCGATGAAATTCCCGATCTGGTCCTGCTTGACATCTGGATGCCGGGAATGGACGGCATTGAAACCCTCCGCAAGATACGTGAAGTCTGCCCGGAACAACTGGTGATCATGATGAGCGGTCACGGAACCATTGAAACGGCGGTCAAGGCCACCAAGCTCGGAGCCTATGACTTCATCGAAAAGCCCCTGTCACTGGAGAAACTGCTCCTGTCGGTGCAGAATGCGTTGACGGTCGGGCAACTGGTCGAGGAAAACCGCTCCCTGAAAGCCAAGATCGCCAAGGAACATGAAATGATCGGCGACAGCCCGGCGATCCGCCAGTTGAAGGAACAGATTGCCATCGCCGCCCCGACCTCGGGGTGGGTACTGATTACCGGCGAAAACGGGACCGGCAAAGAACTGGTCGCCCGGGCGATTCACACCCTTTCCAGCCGAGCCAGCAAACCCTTCATCGAAGTGAACTGCGCGGCCATCCCCGAAGAACTGATCGAATCGGAACTGTTCGGCCATGAAAAAGGCGCTTTCACCGGGGCGACCGCCCTGCGCAAAGGCAAATTCGACCTGGCCAACGAAGGCACCCTCTTTCTCGATGAAATCGGCGACATGAGCCTGAAAACCCAGGCCAAGGTACTGCGGATCCTGCAGGAACGAAAATTCGAAAGGGTCGGCGGCAGCCGTACCATCGAAGTCGATGTCCGGGTTATCGCCGCCACCAACAAGGATCTCGCCGAGGAAATCACCCAGGGTAACTTTCGCGAGGACCTGTTTTACCGGCTCAATGTTCTCCCTTTCGATGTACCGCCGCTTCGTGAACGCAAATCAGACATCGCCAAACTGATCACACATTTCCTCGAACTGTACTGCAGCAAAGAAAGCCGGGAGATCAAGACGGTATCCCCCCCGGCAATGGAATTGCTCGTCAACTATTCGTGGCCGGGCAACGTTCGTGAGTTGAAAAATATCATCGAGCGACTGGTGATCATGGTGCAGGAAAAGGAGATAACGGAACGCCACCTGCCCGCGGCTACATTTTCCCGAAAAACGGCAGAACCCCGTCCGGCTACTTCATTAATCGCCGATGTAGCCACATTCAGGGAAGCCAAAGAAGAATTTGAAAAGGATTTCCTGATCCAGAAACTTGAAGAAAATGACTGGAATATTTCCAGAACGGCCGAAGCTATCGAGATTGAACGCTCCAACCTCCACCGAAAGATCAAAAGCTTTGGCATTGAACTGAAAAAATAGAAGGGCTATTTACTGCTGGCGTATTATGCAACACCGGCAGTAAACATATCTGACACTGTCAGCAGATTTAAAACGCAAAATGGCCCGCCTCAACTTGAGGCGGGCCATTTTGCGAATAAATTTCGGCGGCGACCTACTTTCCCACATAGTTACCCATGCAGTATCATCGGCGCTGTAGGGCTTAACTTCTGTGTTCGGAATGGGAACAGGTGTGACTC
>NZ_JBFHGD010000266.1:0-3841 GCF_041583255.1 Trichloromonas sp.
ATCCAGGTGGGGCCGTTCAAGGTCGACAACGTACGGGCGATGGTTATCGATCACAAGCTCACCCAGGCGAGTTTCGACGGCCTGCTCGGCATGGATTTTCTCCGCCACCTCGATTACCGCATCGATTACGATCGGCAGGTGATCCGCTGGCAGCCCGATCTCGGGCGCGAGTAGCTTGTGTTTCAGATGGTGTGGGTTGAGCCCGGCTGGTTGCCGGGCTCAGTCGTTTACGGGGGCGCGCGCTTCCATGATCGCCTCGACGATCAGCCCGCAGGGGATGGCGAAGAGGATGGTCAGCAGTGAGCGGGTGAGGGAAAAGCCCCAGCCGAGAAACTCGATTTCGAGGGGGATCATGGGGATTTTTACCGCGTAGGCGGCCAGCACCGTGACGATCACCGCCCAGCGGGCCCCCTGCCGGTGGATGCTCATCAGCAGGGGAAAAATCAGGTAGGCCGGGCCGATCAGCATGGTGCCGCAAAGCGCCGAAATCAGCAGCGCCTTGAAGCCGGCTTCGCGGCCGAGCAGGCGGGCGACCGCTTCCCGGCTGATCCAGACCTGGGTCAGCCCGACCAGGCCCATCACCGCGACGATCAGCAGGGCCACCGAAGCGAAGGTTTGGGCGCCGAAGGCCAGGGCCCGGCCGGCCTGCTCGGGATGGACGGCATACGCCCAGCCGTACAGCAGCAGGGTGAAAAGAGGCAGCCACTGGGCGCGCAGCAGCGACCAGGCACTCAACGGGGGCCGGGGCGCGGCGTTCATAGCCACCATCCGATCAGCAGGCCGATCAGCAGCGCGCTGACAAAGGCGATGGCGTTGCGCGAAAGGGCGAAGCGCAGGCCGAAAACCTCGGCCTCGAAGGGGAGGGTGATCACCCCGACCGAAATCCAGGAGACCACGAAGGCGGCCGCTGCCGGCGGCCAGGCCCCGGCATCGAGCATCGAACCGGCCAGGGGGAAGGCGGCCACCGGCGGGCCGATGGCGACCGCCCCGAGCAGTCCGCCGGTGAGCAGCGCCGTCCAGCTCGAAGAGGCGCCCAGCCAGCGCTCGATCAGTTCGGCGGGGATGAAAACCTGAAACAGGCCGATCAGGCCGAAAATGGCCGCCAGCATCGGCGCCAGCTTGAGCAGCGAGCCTTTGGCCACCTGCAGGCTCTTCCGGGTCTTCTCCGGTGAGCGGCGAAAGAGCAGGGCGTAGGCAGTGGCGACCAGGACCAGGTAGGTAAGGGCGACGTTGTTCAACGGTGACTCGCGTATGGGTGTGCTGTGGATTGATTTAATCGCGTTGAAATCCTGCGTGCAGTCCCATACTATATGGATTCGGCGAAGAGCCAAAGGGATTTTCTCCCTCCCGCAGGGACGGGCTCCGCAGGTGCCTGTCCCTCTTTGATTGTTCAACCGCTAAAACCTTAACACCGGCGGGTCGCGTCCCGCCAGGCGCCTTACTTTTATCCAAGCCAACAAAAGTAAGCAAAAGTGGCTTCCCCTGCGACATCATAACGAATAGACAGGAAACCCATGTTGACCAACACCTTCTGCCACCTTCCCGGAATCAGCGCCCGCAGCGAGAGCTACCTCTGGGATTTTGGCATCCGCAGCTGGGACGAGCTGCTGCGGCACGCCGCGCCGCCGCTCTCTGCCGGCCGGCTCCGCACCGTTCGCGAGCAGCTGCCGCTGGCCCAGTCGCGCCTCGCCGCGGGCGACCCCCGCTGGTTCACCGACCGGCTCTCCTCGAAGGAGCACTGGCGGCTCTTTCCCGAGTTCCGCGAGCGCACCGCCTATCTCGACATCGAATCCACCGGCCTCGACCGTGAGCTCGACGCCATCACCACCATCGCCCTCTACGACGGCCGCCGCATCCGCACCTACGTGCAGGGGGAGAACCTCGAGGCCTTTGCCGTCGATATCCGCGAATACGACCTGCTGGTGACCTACAACGGCAAGTGCTTCGACCTGCCGTTTATCGAGAGCGCCATGAACATCCGCCTGCCGCAGGCTCACATCGACCTGCGTTACCTGCTGCACAGCCTCGGCTACCGGGGCGGGCTCAAGGGGTGCGAGCGTCAGCTCGGACTGGGCCGCGGCGATCTCGACGGGGTCGACGGATTTTTCGCCGTGCTGCTCTGGCGCGACTACCGGCGCAGCGGGCGCCGTGCGGCGCTGGAAACCCTGCTCGCCTACAACATCGAAGACGTGGTCAATCTCGAGGCGCTGATGGTGCTGGCCTACAACCGCAAGCTCGAGGAAACCCCCTTCGCCACCAGCCACCGCCTGCCGCTGCCCGCACGTCCCGTCATCCCCTTCGCCCCCGATCCGGAGACGGTCCGGCGCCTGCGCGCCCGCCCCTTCTAAAAAAGACAAGAATGGTAATAAATGTCTTGACGGATGGTCCCGGATGATTATAATTGAGACCAAATTTATCTTTTATTGTTTGACAAATCATCAGGGAGGAACATAATTTATGAAGAAGTTTGTCTGTACGGTGTGCGGTTATGTCCACGAAGGCGATGCGGCTCCGGAGAAGTGCCCCCAGTGCGGCGTTTCCGCCATGCGTTTCAAGGAGCAGACCGATGGCAACCGCGCCTGGGCCGATGAGCACCGCATCGGGGTGGCGCAAGGGGTCGATTCGGAAATCCTCGAAGGGCTGCGCGCCAACTTCATGGGCGAATGCACCGAGGTCGGCATGTACCTGGCCATGAGCCGCCAGGCCGACCGCGAAGGCTTTCCGGAAATCGCCGAGGCCTACAAGCGCATCGCCTTTGAAGAGGCCGAGCATGCCGCCAAGTTCGCCGAACTGCTCGGCGAGGTGGTTCTGCCCGATACCCGCAGCAACCTGCAGATGCGGGTCGATGCCGAATTCGGCGCCTGCCAGGGCAAGAAGGATATCGCCGTCAAGGCCAAGCAGCTCGGCTACGACGCCATTCACGACACCGTACATGAGATGTGCAAGGACGAGGCCCGTCACGGGGCGGCCTTCGCCGGTCTGCTGAAACGTTTTTTTTAGGAGCGCCCGGTCGCCCTTGTCGACAGCACAATGTGGGAGGATTCGATGAAGCAACTCCTGGATTTGCAGCAAGCGATAAGGGCGGCCATGCAGACTGAAAAGGATGCGATGGATTTCTACCGGCTGGCGGCGCAGAAAATGACCGATCCCGAAGCCAGCTGCCGATTCGCCCAGCTGGCTCGGGAAGAGCGCCAGCACGCCTACTCGTTCTTCAACGTTTACCGCGGCGGCGACATTCATTCCTTTGAAGAGTTTTTGGCCGAGCCGCCCAATACCGGGAGTGACTGGTGGGCGGCCTTGAAGCAGCTCGAGGCGGCAGGCTTTGCCGAGAAAGCCGCCCTGCGGCTGGCCATCGAACAGGAGCATGGCCTGGAAAAGACGTTGCGGGAGGCCGCGGAACAGGTCGACAGCCCCGAGGTCAAGGCGATCTACCTGGCCAATGCCAGCTCGACCCGCAACCATTGCCGGTCTATCGAAAAGGAATATGCCGAAAAATACGGTGAATTGAAATCATGTTGAAATACCTGCTCACCTTAACGCTCCTATGTGTGCTGACGACCGCCAGCGGCGCCGAACCCGGCCCGCTGGTCTT
This sequence comes from Trichloromonas sp., assembly GCF_041583255.1. Lineage (NCBI taxonomy): Bacteria > Pseudomonadati > Thermodesulfobacteriota > Desulfuromonadia > Desulfuromonadales > Trichloromonadaceae > Trichloromonas > Trichloromonas sp. Next base: position 3,593 of record NZ_JBFHGD010000266.1, read on the forward strand.
GTTCGATGAGGGCCACGGCCAGCAGTTCGTGGCCGGCGGCGAGCGGCCGCTCGATCTCTCGCAGCTGGCCGGCATCTTCCGTGACCAGGGCAGCCAGGTTCTCAGTCACGCCGGGCCGTTGACCGATGCCGACCTGTCGGAGGTGAGCGCACTGGTGATTTCCGGCCCCTTCGCCCCCTTTTCGGCGGATGAGATTGCCGCGATTACCCGGTTTGTCGAGGCCGGCGGAGCGCTGGCGGTGATGCTGCA
>NZ_JBFHGD010000267.1:0-3810 GCF_041583255.1 Trichloromonas sp.
AATATCTGACCTCGGATGATCCGGCTTACGGTGCGTCCGTTGAAGAACAGCAGCAGGTTTTTGCCGGCGTCAACTGGACTCCGTCTGCGCGGTTCGGCGCCACCGCCAACCTCCGCCTGAGTCGCGGCATCAACAGTAACTTCGAACGGTCCGAATACAGCGGCGGAACCCTGTATCGGTACGACATCGACCGGAATCAACGGCAGGAGGATTTCACCCTTGGCCTCTGGTCACAGCTTACCGATGCCCTGAACATCAATCTCCATTACGGTTTCCTGCGCTCCGACACCTCGCAGGACGTGATGTTCGGCGCCGCCCCTGATCCACTGATCAACGAAAATGTTGAATATCAACAACGGGTTCATACCGCAACCCTGTCGGCTTCGCTGCAGGTGTTGAAAAATCTGGCGGCCATGATGGAAACACGTTATATCCGCTCGCATGCCCTGTTTGACCCGGATTTCATTCAGCAAAACCTGCCTGTTTTTGGACTGGTCGATTCAACAGACATCCGTAAGCTGAGCGAGCTGGACATCGTCCAGACCGGGATTGCCCTCGGCCTGGAATGGACCTTGGCCGATGGCTGGAGCTGCGCTACTCGCTTTTCTCATGATGATTACGAAGATCGCAACAGCAGCGATTTTGATGGTACAGCCCAGCTATACATGTTCAATGTCGCCCGAAGCTGGTAAATGATGAAATAACAGAGAGCTTATTTGTGTTGAATTTCTTATTGAAACAAACACTTATTCTGCTGGTGTTCGCTGTCCTTTGGGGGGGGCATGCGACGGAGGTGCTGGCCGAACAAAAAAACTTTGTCGCGGTGATTATCACCGGCGACCTTGATCGTTACCGCCTGGCCCACGAAGCGTTCGTGCAGAAACTGAAAGCTTCGGGGTTGACGGAAGATCGTTTGCAGATTTACGTGCAGACCCCCAACCCTGATGCCATGTCGTGGAACAACAGCATCCGCAAGGCCGTTGGCATCGGGGCCGATGCCATTGTCACCTACGGGGCACCGGCGACTCTCAGCGCCAAGAAAGAAGCGCGCGGAGTCCCGGTTCTTTTTGCCGATGTTTACGATCCGGTCGGCTTGGACATCGTGCGGGACATCGGCGTGCCGGTAAAAAACATAGCCGGAGTCAGCAATAAAACTCCCCTTGAAACCTTGCTGAAAACCTTCCGCGAAATCTGTCCGGCACAGACCATGGGGGTGCTTTTTTCCTCAAATGACGAAGGCTCGGTTTTGCAGTTGCGTAAACTGGCGGACCTGGCACAGAAGGTCGGGCTCGTGATTGTCCCGAAGGACGTTCCCAGCCCGAAAGAAATGGGTGAGGTGCTAAGATCGATGGCTGGATCCATCGACAGTATCTTTGTGTCAGACAGCGCGGTTCTGAATCTGAAAATTAAAGACATCATGGACTTTTCCGCTGAGCAGAACCTGCCGGTCGTTTCACAGATTCCCACCTTGTGTGACCAGGGGGCCCTGGTCACCCTCGAAGCCGATCCCGCCGAGCAGGGGGAGGTGGTTGCCAGCCTGCTGATTTCGCTGCTGGGCGGCACACCGGCTTCGGCGATGGAACTACACACCCCGAGGAAAGTATCGCTGGTCATCAACCTTCAGGTGTCCCGTGAGCTCAATTACAAGGTCTCCTTCCAGACGCTCAGTGCCGCCACCCGGGTCGTCCGCTAGCGTTCCTCATCCTCCCTGTAGGTACAGAATCAGCGTTAAAGACAGCGCGCTCAGCAGCGTCGATACCATGATCGCCCCGGCGACCAGGTCCGGGCGGGTGCCGAAGCGTAGTGAGTAGAGCAGGGGCAGGACCGCAGAAGGGGTGCTGGTCTGCAAAATGACGACTTTTCGGGTCAGATCGTCAATGCCGAGCAGCAGGGTGATCGCGAAGGCGACCAGCGGGGCGATGCCCAGACGGATGGTCGCAGAAAGGGCCAGGAACCCTGGCCAGACTCCCAGTCGGGTATTGGCAAGCTGCATGCCGAGCAGGACCAGCATGACCGGGATGGCGGCCTGGCCGAGGATTTCTGTGGGGCGCAACAAAAAAACCGGGATCGACAGGTGCAGAAACTGGCAGATAAAGGCCAGCACGACAGCATGAAAAATCGGTATTTTCAGCGTGTTCACGATGGCGGCGCGCAGCGAAACACCCGTCCCCTGGGCAATGACAATGGCCAGGGTGCCCAGCGGAATGTTGAAGAGGACGAAGGTCATGATCGAGGCGTTGAGCCCGGCTTCGCCAAACGCGAAATAGGCGAGGGGGAGGCCGAAGTTGCCGACGTTCATCATCACTGTCGTCAGAGAAAGAGCGCCTCGGGTTTCCCTGTCCATCCGGAAAAGTCTCCCGCAAACGACTGAAACGGCCAGCAGGACCAGGGTGTAGATCACCATGAACTGGGTGATATCCCTGGCCAACTCAAGCTGCAGCTCGTTTTTCATCAGGGCCGAAAAGACCAGCGCCGGGGTGAACAGGTAGAGTGAACTGAAGGTGAGGGTCCGAAAATCAAGGCGCCCTGTTTTTTCCAGGACGAAGCCGGAGAATACCATCAGGAATACGGGCAGTATGATGTTTATGAAGAGCATGGAGACTCCCGGGGAAGGCATTCAGGTGCTGACGCTACCATGGCCTTTTTCCAGACGCAAGGCAACATCTCTGCTGTCGGTTTTCTTTTTGCTATTGGTGCCTTTATGGCGGGCATAAAAAAGCCGTATACCTAAATAAGCACCAATATTCCCGTTGACAAGCTGTTCTCAATCCTGATTTAATGCCTCTTCGGCGCATCCACCCCGGCCGCGTTCCATCCGGAAAGGTCGGGAAATAAACCCCCCAGGAGGACATGATGAATCCATTAGCCTCAGAGCTCAACGAACAACTGTCCCAACACAATCCGCATGTTCTCGAGATGCTTTCCGATCTCGGAAAAAACCTGTTCTTTCCCAAGGGCATCCTGACCCAGTCAGCCGAAGCCAAGGATAAAGCCCATAAATACAACGCCACCATTGGTATCGCCACTGAAAAGGGCGGCCCGATGTTTCTCCAGTGCATCCAGGATAAACTTTCGGCCTTCGACCCGAAAGACATCTATCCCTATGCGCCGCCGGCCGGCAAGCCGGAACTCCGCGCCCTCTGGCGCGAAAAAATGCTCCGCGAAAATCCCAGCATGAAGGGAACCCATTTCAGCAACCCGATCGTGACCAATGCCCTGACCCACGGTCTTTCCATCCTTGGCGATATGTTTGTCGGCGTCGGTGATCACGTGGTGCTTCCGGACATGCTCTGGGGCAACTACAATCTCACCTTCGGCACCTGCAACGGCGGCATCATCAAGAAGTTCCCGACCTTTACCGTGGCCGGCGGTTACGATGTCGATGCCTTCAAGGCGGTATTGAAAAACACCGCTGAAGAGAAGGGCAAGGCGATCGTTCTGCTCAACTTCCCCAACAACCCGAGCGGTTACACTCCCACCGTTGCCGAAGGGGACGCTATCGTCGCCGCCATCAAGGAAGTCGCCGAGGGGGGCTGCAACATTGTCGCCGTCACTGACGATGCCTATTTCGGCCTGTTCTACGAAGATTCCATGAAAGAGTCGCTGTTCGGAAAACTTTCCAATCTGCATCCGCGCATTCTGGCGGTCAAGCTGGACGGCGCCACCAAGGAAGAATTCGTCTGGGGCTTCCGCACCGGCTTCATCACTTTTGCCGATGGCCACAGCTACGAAAACGCACCGGTGATGACCGCGCTCGAAAAGAAGACCATGGGCATCATCCGGGCCAAGATCTCCAATTGCCCCCATCCG